>JBKHGK010000063.1:0-8311 GCA_046539705.1 Candidatus Brocadiia bacterium
GGCAAATACGTTCATGGACGACATCTGGGCCAACTAACAGCGGACGATAGAAGACAGCGGTAAAATCCGATGTCTCCCGACCGACAATTTGCAGTATAATCGTTACGGAGGTCGATTATTTCCGTTATCGTCCGTGTGCGGGTCAATGGAATTCAGCTGTGGAGGTTGTGCTGGCAATGGAAGCACGATACTATGAAAAACTGGAAGAGCAGAACGTGCAATGTCATCTGTGTCCGCATGAGTGCACCATAGCGGACGGCAAAACGGGTTTCTGCAATGTTCGCCGGAACTCGGGGGGGACGCTTGAAGCCACAACTTACGGCAAAGTGGCGGCGGCCGGGATGGATCCGATCGAGAAGAAACCGCTGTATCATTTTTTGCCCGGGACTCAGATACTGTCTCTGGGCCAGGCGGGATGCACATTTCACTGTGATTTCTGTCAGAACTATCACATGCTGACCCCGGATATCCGCCAGATGGAGCTTTCGCCCGAGAAGGCGGTGGGGATGGCCGGGCAGAAAAAGTCGGCAAGCATTGCCTATACATACAATGAACCTTACGTCGGATTTGAATACGTCGTTGACACGGCCCGGCTGGCGCGCGAGGAGGGGCTGAAGAACGTTCTGGTGACCAACGGATATTATATGTCGGAACCGTTCGACGAACTGGCCCCCCTCACCGATGCCATGAACATTGATCTGAAAAGCATGGATGATGAGTTTTACCGTGAATACAGTCACGGGGAAATTGCCCCGGTCAAGCGGACCATCGAGGAGGCTCTGCGCCGCGGTATACACGTGGAACTCACCAACCTTCTGATCACGGGACTGAACGATTCGGAGGAAGATGTTCGGGATCTGGTCGATTACGTGGTGGGACTCTCGGCGGAAATTCCTCTCCACCTTTCCCGCTATCATCCCGCCTATAAGATGAGCCGGGCCGCTACGCCGGAGGATGTGATGAAACGGGCCTACCGGATTGCCAGCGAGAAACTCGATTACGTCTATCTGGGCAACATAGTGGGCGCCGGTGGTACGGACACTAAATGTCCCGATTGTGGAGAAGTGGTGGTGAGCCGGTCCGGGTTCCGGGCCGATATCAGTGGCCTTGACGGAAACCGGTGTGCGCAGTGTGGCACGGAACTGAACTTTGTTATCTGATGAGGTTTGCCTATGCGGATGCGGATAAAACATGCCCGATTAACGGCCGCGACCTGTCTGGTGTTTCTGTGTTTCTGTCTGTTTGGTGCGGGTTTCGGGGCGGCGGCAGAGCCGTTCAAGGTTGATGGGGAAACGTATGTCCCGGTGGGCGACAGTGACAGGACGGATTACGCGGCCAGGCTACAGCTCGGGCCACCGGATGGTGATGAGGAACTGGCGGAGCTGAGGGTGCTTTTTTCCGGGGACCAGGAGGGGAACGGATACCATTTTGTCATGGACCGGGAGAAGTGGCAAATATCAACGCGCCGTGGTGGCGACGCCGTTGTATTACAGGAGGGGTCACATGATGTTCTGCCCCGTTCCGAACCTGTGGAAGTGCAGATCCAGAGCCGTCGACTTATGACAACCGTTGCGGTGAATGGACGTCTGGTGGCCGAGCTGGTTGATGGGGGACATGCCGGTGGCCTTGTGGCCGTGGCGGCGGGGAAGAGTTCTCCGGCGGGCAAGCCGGTGGTACAGCCCCTCAACCCGCTACGTTTTGCCGAGGACTTTGTCCGGGAGGATGAGGAAGATGAGATTGAGCTGGAGGAAAGCAAGACCTGGACCCGGGATTCGGGCAGCTGGAAGATACATTCCATCGAGGAAAACGTCGACACGGTGGACGTGGACAGGCTGGGGGATAAGAAGCGTCCTCAGGCTCAACGCAGCGCGAATCCCTTTTCGATCAGCGCCCACGCCGGGGACGAGGAAGGTCTTCTGCGGGCCGGGCGATGGTTCTGGAGCAACTACCGTGCCGCGGTTTCGTTGAATAATGTGGGTGGTGAGGCCGCTGGCCTGGCCTTTTCGGTGGAGGACGAGAACAACTATTTTCTGCTCAGGTGGGAGAACAGCACGGATCTCCTCCGGCCCACACCTCTGGAGCTGGTGCGGGTGGAGGATGGCGAGCAGGAGGTCGTTGACAGGGCGTGGGTGGAGGCGCAGAGGAATGAATGGTACCGGCTTGAGGTCGTTACGGCCGGCAGTCGCATTATGGTCTACCTGGACGATGCGCCCGTGCTTGACCTGCACAGTCGCTATTCCACGGGCGGGGGGGTGGGTTTGTATGTGGAGGGCGGATCGGAAGATGCGGGCGTATTCTTTGATGATTTGAAGGTGCGTGACACAGCGGGGGCCCAGTTTACGGACGGAAGGTGGTTCCAGAATCACCGAGCGGGGCAGGAGGGCGAATGGGATTTCCAGGAACGGGACAGGAGCGCCCGTCCCCCGATTACCGTGCCCGTATGCAACAGCGATAGCGGAACGTTAGAGCTCGGCAGTGCGAGCTGGCCGGCGCCCGTGATCAGTTCCAGAGTCGCCGTCCCGCCCGAGGGGGGGACGGTCGGGTTCACAGCGGGCAGGAGCAGGAGCAGTGATGAATTCAAAGTGGAGGTCACCAGGGATGCCGATAATATGGTTCTCCAGATCAGTGAGGAAGGCGGGGACAGTGCAACGCTTGCAAAATGCGAGGACGTACCCGTGCCGGAGGGGGAGGAGTTCGAGCTGACGGCTGATTTTACCCGCGAAGGGGAAATCGGGGTGCTGGTGGAGGGCGCTCTGCAGCTCCGGACTCAACGCGACGGCGGGGCGTCCGGTGGTGTGGGAATCTTTACAGAAGAGGCCCCGGACACCTCATTTTCCGAACTTGAGGTGAGTTTTGAGCGGAAGGTCGACACCGAGAGACTCCCGGAGGAAGAAGTTTTCCGGGATGATCCTCACATGAAACACTGGTCCAGCGCAAAAGGATACTGGTGGCCCCTTGAGGACGAGGAGGATGCATACGTGCATGTGGGGGACTTCTACGGACTATCCGGTGTGGAAATACCGCTTCATGACGGCCTCGTTTTTGTCCATTCCGCGGACGACGGTGGTTATCTGCTCGAGCTTAAGAAGGAGACGGATGAGGATCTGAATTTCTACGAGATATCTCTGCAACGCAAGGATGAGGAGGTCGCCAGTGCGAGTGTAGAGGAAGAGAATATCCCGGATGACACAATCACCCTGTACAAAGATGGGCGCTATCTGTGGCTGACGGTTGGCGGACGTGAGATATGGAGCTACCGGGACTCCGAGCCTCTTCAGGGCACCAAGGCCAACATCCGAAACGTGGACGAAGACGTGCTGGAACAGCTGATCGTACAGCGGGAACAGGTCCGCGATTATTACTTTGAGCAGGCGGCCGCCGACTGGCTCAGCGTGGGTCGGTGGGAGGTGACCAATCGGTTCACCTGTGATCCCAGGTGGAGCCATATGGCCGCGATTACGAATTCAGCGGGGGCGCTTTTCAATAAATACACCTACAGCGGAGATCTGACAGTGGAAGGATTTATGGGGCTCCGGATGCGTCCCCGCAGAGGACGTTATCCAAGGGTGGGAGATTTCAATATGGCCATGACGCGGAAGCCCTACCGGCTGGATACGGGCTACAGCTTTGTCCTGGCCGGGTGGGATCAGTTCTGGAGTGAGACGGAATACGCAATAAGGAAGGATGGTGAAAAACAGGTTGAGTCAGACGAGCAGTTTTTACCACAGGTGCGTTATCCCGGTCACAAACAAAGGGTTATAGATGTGCCGTGGATTAAGGGGGGGCGGGACATCCACGGTGCCTGGTATTACGTGAAGGCGAGGAAACGGGATGACCGGATCCAGCTTTACGTCGATAATAAAAAAGCCCTGGAATACGAGGATCCGGACCCCCTTCAGGATGTTGCGCCCGCTATCTGGACCTACGATCAGTGGGTTATGTTCGCAAGGGTGAAAATATCCTACGAGGACAAAAACGTGCCGGGACGTCTGGTGGATCCGCCGGAGGGACGGGAGGAGGCGAAGGAACCGGTGGTTGCGGAAGTAACGTCGGATACCCACACGGGGTTCGTGGATCATTTTGAAAGGGACCTGGCCGGCTGGGAGACGGAGGGGGACGAACATGGTGGCAAACCCGAACTGGTGGATGACGATGAGGAAAACCGGGCGCTGCAGGTGACCAACAAAAAGACGGGGGGGATCTTTGCCGTGCAGAAAAGTCTGGATGAGGAGGGGCTGGATGTGCGGGACGTGGCGGAGCTGGGGTTCAAATACAGAATTCCCGAGGATACCCGTATAAATCTCTATCTGGACATTGGTGGGAGAAGATACTTCGTGCGATTAAATGGTCCTCGGGAAAACGATACGAGGCTGATAAAACTGGGTGATGTAGACTGCACGGCGGACGGGGAATGGCATTCGGCGAGTTTCGATCTGGGGGCTGCTTTTCGAGAACTGGAGGAGAATCTCCAGGCGGAAGATACGGAAGTGAAAGATATCACCTTTGGCAATCTTCATGAGGGTTTTCTGGAAGCAGGTGTCAGGGGAAATCCGCTGAACGCGCGGTTCTGGCTGGATGACATCTATATGGCCGGGATGGGCGGAGGCGAATTCGATGCGGAGGTGGACGTGTCGGAAACGCAGAAGGATGAGGGAGAATGTATGGTGGTGGTTGACAGAGATCCCGATACGGTTCCTGAGGATGAAGGTGAGCGCAGTGTTGATGACCTGGCCCCGGGAATGTGGTATTACCATGCAAAACCCGTCGATGAGGGTGATGCCTCCCGGACGACGCATTATCCGTTCTGGGTGCTGCCCCGGGAGTGGGACGCCCGGAATGTGGATCCGGCCCCCAATGGACCGTGGGGAACCGGGCCTATATGGCTTCAGCTTGATGATGGGTATACGCGGGGGCTTGATCCCTCGGATATGTCCGTAACGGTGGACGGCACAGAGGTTGAGGACGCGAGCGAGATTCTGGAGGTCGATTATGATCGAGACAGAGTGCGCATCGACCTGAACAGGTCGGAGTTTACATTCGAGGACGGACAGGATGTGCGGATAAGGATATCGGGCCCCCAGCAGGAGGACTCGGGGGAGGTCGATGGAGAACTGGAGCTGGATTACACGGTGGCGCTGGAGGAGGACGAAACGCCGCCGGGGCCGGTGACTCTTACGGAATATCCCCTTGTGGCCGATGTTGCGGAACAGAAGTTGCCATTTGACCCGTCTGACCACCTCGCTGTGCGTCGGGATGAAAGTACAGCTCCAGATGGTGGGTCCAGCATTATGGTGCAGAACCTCAAATACGGTTCACCGGCACGGCTAACCCTGATGGATACTTTCAGTGCGGGCGAATATCCCCTCGTGGAGTTCGATTACCGGATTAACGAGGCCGTGCGGGTGGATCCTGTGCTTCAGAATGGGAGCGGCAGGGGGACTTTCGCATTTGCCGACAAAAGGCAAGGGCAGGATTGTCTGGGGCAGGTGGAGGGCGTGGAGACGGACGAATCGTGGCACACCGCCCAACTGAACATACTGGATGCGCTGCAGCAAATACCCTATAAGGACAACCTTTATCGCCAGCAGTGGTTCGCACTCCAGAACTCGAGTCACAGGCAAATGGCCCCGGGTGCCTTTTACCACATTGCCAACTTCCGTCCCGTCCCGCTTTTCTCACCCCGGTTGGAGGAGACAATAGAGGTACGGGCGCGGGACGCCGGCGGGATAGAGGGATACAGTTACCTGTGGTCTTCGGGCTCCGAGGATGATCCCGGGGATGAAATCGATATTGAGGGAGAGGGGGCTATTCCTGTTGAGGAAGACATACCGGTGCCGGATGCTTATCTCCACGTCAAAGCTCGAGATGTTGGCGGGAACTGGGGCGAGACCTCGCATTTTAGATTTCGAACGGACGACGCTCCTCCGCAGGTGGAAAAACCTTCGCCCTCGGACGGTGCGCGGTCCGCCACCTCGGAGGTGGAGTTCCAGGTCACCGACGAGAATTCGGCGGTTGATCCCGATGCCTTTCGGGTGGCTATAGACGGTGAGGATTACGGACCGCTGGACCGGGGGGTATCCTACCAGCCCGATTCCGGGAAGTTCATCTGGGATTGGATGGAAGGGGGGCCTCAGGAACAGGATAGCATACCGGACGGCCATGAAATCGAGGTGGAGGTGGAGGCACAGGATTTCGCGGGCAATGAGGCCGAACCCTATACGTGGAACTGGACGATGGACTACGAGAAAGACGACCGTCCTCCCCCTGTCCCGGAGATAACGGCGGAAACCATGCCGGTCGAGTATGTCGCGAATTTCCAGGAGGATCAGGACGGTTGGCAGCCCTTGCGGGGAGATGTCTACGGGGCGGCGCTCAAACGGGTACGGCGCAAAGAGAAGGGTGAGGGACATTGCCTGCGCATGTCCGCAAAACGTGACAGGAGTTTTATGAACGTCCGTGCCCACAGCGGCGAATATGACCTGCATAAATATCCGGTGATGGCCTTTGAGTATCAGGCGTCAGAAAATGCCAAAATCAATGTATTTATACACCTGAACGATGACTGGCACGAACTGCAGATGACCGCGTCCGGTCGAAACTGGGAGAAACTGGGTGAGGTGGATGATTTCCGTACCGATGAAGAGTGGCATGTGATGGTAATAGACATCCTGGATTATGCGCGCGAGAAGTATCCGGACGAGGATGAATTCACCGTCAGGCAGATTGCCTTCGGCGACAATAAACGGGGTAACTCGGAGGATTCCTATTGGCTGGTGGACAACTTTATGATCTCGGATTACGGGGATGAAGAGGCACGTTTTACCTGGAAGGCCCGGGATATAACCGGTATTGCCGGCTACGCTGTCGACTTCACCCCCGCGAAGGAGTCGGAGGAGCTGGCAGAAGAGATTACCCACGAGGGAGAGCAGGAAGAGTTTACCTTGGAGAATGAGCAGTATCACATTCTCAAGGTTCGGGCACTGGACAATGGAGACAACTGGGGGCCGACGGCCACTTTGCCCTATGTGGTGCCGCGGCAGGGGGGAGAGAGTGATGGGGAGGCCGACACTGCTGAACCGGACGGGGATAATGCGGAGGAGGACGATTGAGGAGCCTGCTTGACATGGATTTTGAGCCTGATTACAGGCATTTTGAAGCGGTGATGGAGAACAGGCGCCCCCGGCGCCTTCCCATTTATGAGCATATCATATGCCCTGAGATAATGGAAACGGTGTTGGAAACATCGTTTGCGGAACTGATTGAGGGAGGGCCATCGGATATCCGGGAATATTTCCGTCACTATACCAGCTTTTTCCGGCGGATGACCTACGACGTCGTGTCTTTTGAAGTCGGTATAACGGATATACTTCCCGAACACGGCGCGATAACCGGTGGTGGGCCGGGGCCGGTGCAGACGCCGGAGGATTTTGAGAGTTACCCGTGGGATGAACTGGTTGAACGGTATTGGGATCGGGCCGCCGGGCGCTTTGATGCGCTGTGCGCGAGCCTCCCGGCGGGCATGAAAGCCGTGGGTGGGGTGGGGAACGGGCTTTTTGAGATCAGCGAGGATCTGGTGGGGCTGGAACGGCTTCCGATGATGCAGGTGGATTACCCCGATCTGTATTCACGTCTCTACCGCCGGATCGGGGACCTGATGGTGGAGATATGGGAGGGATTTCTGCGCCGCTACAGCCGGCATTTTGTGGCCTGTCGCTTCGGGGACGATCTCGGATATCGCAGTTCGCTGCTGACCAACCCCCGTACGGTACGTGAGCATATTATTCCCCATTACAGCCGGATTATTGACCTGGTGCACTCCTATGACCTGTCGTTTCTCTGGCATTCATGCGGCAATATCTTCGAGATTATGGACGATGCTATTGAGGCGGGCATTGATGCCAAACATTCCAACGAGGACGCTATAGCTCCCTTTGACCGATGGATTGAACTGTACGGGGACAGGATTGGGCTGCTGGGGGGATTTGATATGGATTTTCTGGGCCGCAGGGCGCCCGAAGATGTGTATCAGCGGGTTGTCGAGGATGGGATGCGGTACAGACGGCAGGCTCGGGGGTATGCGCTGGGATCCGGAAATTCCATTCCGGATTTTATCCCGGTGGAGAATTATCTTGCCATGATTCGAGCGGCGAAAGATATCAGGAATCGGTGAATATGTCCCGCTTTCCGGCGCCGCCGGACACCGCAACTGCAGGCTGTTTGTGAAATATGCGGCTTTACTTTGCGTTCGGTCAACGACGGGGAGCTCCCGCCAGGCGGTCGGGACCTGCTTTCTACAGGTCCGGCTGCTGCG
>JBKHGK010000064.1:0-8284 GCA_046539705.1 Candidatus Brocadiia bacterium
TCGTGCTGCTGGGAGTGACTGTTGGTTTCGTGGTCGTTGCGGTATACCTGCCGATTTTCAACCTGGCCAGAGCGATAGGGTAAACGTGTCGCCCGCTGGAACTGTGGGCGACGAGGGGCGGAGCTCAGACTGTGTGGGGGGGAGAGTCCTTTGTCCGGGAGGTTCAGGATCAAGGTCCGGGCGGCCCCGCGCAGTCATATGATGATTGCGGTTCCTGGTTTCCCATTCATGGGCGCACGGTGTGGAGATATTGCCGCAGTTCCTGCTGCATATCTTGAATAGTCCGTGTCAGGTTTTCATTCATCTGGTCGATTCCGCCCTCTCCGCGATGGATTGGGCTGCCGAATTGTACGGCCACGGGAGCGGGGCGAGGCAGGATAGCCGTGCGCGGCCAGGCCCTGAATGCCCCCTCAATGCAGACCGGCAATAGCGGGACGTCGCAACGCGCTGCGAGCATAGCGGCTCCCGGCTGCATGGGGGCAAGAGTGCCGTCAGTGCTGCGGGTGCCTTCCGGGAAGAGCAGGAGAGCCTCCTCGCGGCGAATAATCTTCAGGGCCTGGCGCAGGGCGGCACCGTCAGCCTGCCCCCGCCTCAGTGGATAGGCCCCGAGAGCTCGTATGAGGGGGCCGAACCCCGGTGGTTGAAACAGACTGGCGCGGGCCAGGTAATGGATGGGGCGTTCCAGCGTCATCCCTATGAGGACGGGATCCAGAAAGCTCTGGTGATTGGCGGCCAGCACGACGCCGCCATATTGTTGGAGATCCGGCACATTGAAGTGTCTGGGCCAGGATAAACAGGTCACCGCCGTTCCGGAGATGCAGCGACACAAGCAGTAAAAAGTTCGTCGGATGTGTTCCAGGGCGGTATGGCGGCTCATATAGCAGTACTCTCAGCTGTTTGCGGAACGTACCCGTTTGCCCACGATCCTCGTCATCAGGTCCAGAACCTCTTCCACCGTTCTGTGTGTGCTGTCCACCAGCACCATATCCTCTCCATGCCTGAGTCCACCCATTTGCCGTCCTCGGTCCTTGCGGTCCCGTTCTTTTATGGACTGGAGGATACTTTCGTAGGACCGATCACAACCGGCTCGCTTGAGGTCCCGCATTCGCCGTTGGGCACGAATGTCAGGGGCTGCATCCAGAAAAAACTTGACGTCGGCGTCCGGGAAAACCTCGGTGCCCTGGTCCCGTCCTTCTGTGACGACGTTTCTCCCCTCCGCATATCGGCGCTGCAGGTCTATCAGGGCCTTCCGCACCTCCGGTTCGTCGGCCAGGTGATAGATATTCTCCGTGACCTCGGGGCGTCTGATCGCGTCGGTGACATCGTCCCCGTCGCAGAGGACACGAAGGCCATCCTCCTGTTCCTGGAAATCGAGCTCTATACTGGCGGCGATCTCGGCGAGCCGCTGAGGATCGGTGAGATCAACCCCTTTGTCCAGGGCTTTATACGTTGCGGCCCGGTAGGTGGCGCCGGTGTCCAGATAATCGTAGCCCAGCTGCCGGGCCAGGCGGCGGGCCACGGTGCTTTTCCCCGCCGCGGCGGGGCCGTCTATCGTGATAACCACTCCATCCACCATGGATATCCGCCAAAAGAGTATTCATGAATTGAGAACAGAGAAGAGCCGGGCATCGACGCGGTTTCACACGCCGTTATCCAGCTCAGTCAGCGTAACAGGAACGCAGCGCGGCCTCGACGACGTCCTCCACCTGTGGCAGGAAGGCTTTCTCGAGAACTTCGGACTGAGGCGAGACAGAGTCGGCGGATCCAATTCGCTCTATCGGGGCATCAAGATAGTCAAACGCCTCTTCTTCTATCCGCGAGGCCACCTCGGCGGTGTAGCTTCCGGTACGGCACGCCTGGCTGGCCACCACGCAGCTGCCGGTTTTACGGATGGACTCAACTATGGTTTCCATATCCAGCGGTATGAGAGTTCTGGGATCGATGAATTCCGCTTCTATGCCATGTTCTTGCGCGAGTTTTTTGGTGACTTCGGGTATGAGGTCGGCCACGAACCCCCATGCGACAATCGTGACGTCGTCACCACTTCTCCGCAGGGCGGCCTCACCGAAGGGGACCAGATAATCCTCCTGCGGCACCTCACCGCGTCGGTTATACAGCTGCTGTGACTCCACGAAAACAACCGGGTTGTCATCCCGAATGGCGGTTTTGAGCAGTCCTTTGGCATCGTAGGGTGTCGAGGCATAGACGACCTTAAGGCCCGGGGTATGGGTGGAGTGGGATTCAAGGGCCTGCGAGTGCTGCCCACCGTAGCCTTTGCCGGCGCCTGTGGAGGTCCGAAGCACCATCGGCACTTTGTTGCGCCCACCGCTCATGTAGTGCCACTTGGCCGCCTGGTTGTAGAGCTGATCGCCGGCCATGAACTCGAAATCGCTGTACATCAGCTCAACGACAGGCCTCATACCGGTCATGGCCGCTCCGACGCCGGTGCCCACTATTGCTGCTTCGCTGATACTGGTGTTGAAGACCCGGTCCCGTCCGAAACTTTCCAGCAGGCCTTTGGTGACCTTGAATGCCCCGCCGTAATCAGCGACATCTTCACCATAAATGATGACCCGTTCGTCGCGGGACATCTCTTCGATCATTGCCTCCCGCAGGGCTTCTTTGCAGGTTATGGTCCCGTCTTTGCGCTCCGGATAGGGCAGCTCCTGCCGGATTTCCGGATTGCTGAATTCCTCCGGCACATCCGAGGCAAATCCATCGGTAAACACAAATTTTGTGACCTCATCCGCCGGCGGGTCATCTGCTTTTGCGGCCCGTACGGCCGCTTCTTCGTGGCGGGTCTGCACCTTTTTATCAAGCTCTTCTATCTCGTTTTCATCGGCCACGCCCGCCTCAACTATTTCGGCCTTGAAGTTTTCGATCGGGTCCTTCTCCTTCCAGGCCTTTTCCTCGTCCTTCTGACGGTATTCGGTTCGAGGATCACTCAGGCTGTGTCCCTGGTATCGGTAACACATCAGTTCACGCAGAACCGGACCCTGGCCTTTGCGTGCAGTTTCTGCGGCCGAACGCAGGGCATCTCTGACGGCGAGGACGTTCATGCCATTGACCACCTCCGCATGCATGGCCTCCGGATGGAATCCGGCAGCGCGGCGGGCCAGGTAATCCACTCCCGTCACTTCACCCTCCTGCTGACCGGTCATGCCGTACTGATTGTTGACTATCACGTAGACAGTCGGTACGCCGAAAGGATCCTCGGCGAGTTCGTTTGTGAACTGCGCCATGGAGGACATATTGAGCGATTCCAGCACCACGCCGTTCGCATAGGCGCCGTCGCCCGCAAAACAGACCGCAATCCGTTCTCGATCCTTGTAGCGGCAGCTGTACCCGGCACCCGTCGCAAGGGGAACTGATCCGCCCACGATGGCGTTGGCTCCCAGATGTCCCGACGTGAAGTCGGCAATATGCATCCCGCCGCCCCGGCCGCGACAGTAGCCATCGTCTTTGCCGAAAAGCTCGGCTATCGTGCGATAGATATGTTCATCTTTGGCCTTTTGCCGCAACTCTTCACCCTTGAGGCCGGTCGCCGCGTCAGGTCCAAGCCAGGCCCGGAGCTGGTCCTCATCGCGCTCTTTGATGGCGGCATATCCTTTGGCAATACCATCTCCGTGCCCGCGATGTGTGCTGGTGATGTAGTCGGTCAGCCCGATGGCGGAACAGGCCCCGACGCTCGTCGCCTCCTGTCCGAGGGACAGGTGAGTCGGGCCGCGATACTGGAAGTTCATTTTGCGCAGTGGGGCGAATTGCTGGTGTCGCAGTGCGAGTATCATCTGTTCAAAGGCCCGGATACTCAGCATCCATTCCAGAAGATCCAGGCATCGTTCCTCGGTTATGTGACCCTGTTCAATCTCCTCATCCAGGCTCCCATCGTACTGGAAAGCCGGAATATCCGGGAATTCAAGCGTTTTCGGTTCGAATTCAGGGTGGACAGATATTTCGCGTACCACGTTTATTCCTCCGGTAATTCGGTGAAACATCGATTTTTACGCACTGCGTCGTCGTTCGGTCAGCGTCCCCGCCCCACTGCTGGCAGGCAGCATAATCTCGGGATTGTGATGGGATACACGGAGAAATTGCGCCGGGAGCGCCGGGTGTTTCACGGCGGCTGGTCGGCAGTGGGGAGTCCGTCGTTCCGATTACAAAAAGGATGTGAGCTTATGAACCAGAGCCACATCGGGAGGCCGGAGCGAGAGTAATAACGGGCAGATCTCCTGCCGGCTTCCGGTTCAAAATCAGGTCAATATGGCTGTTTCCCTCAGGCGCTCTTGCGGTGTTTCTGTTCAAACAGGTTTTTCTCTCCGCGTACGACCTCCGGGCCCACCACATAGGTCTGTCCTTTGGGCTGGGATGGGAGGTGGAAGAGAGGGTCAAGCATAACCTGTTCCATCACCGTTCTCAGGCCTCTCGCGCCGGTACCTTTGTTCCGTGCCCTGTTGGCAATTTCCGCCAGGGCATCGTCGGTGAATTCAAGCCGCGCATCCTCGAACTCAAAGAACTTCTGGTACTGCCGCACAAGGGCATTGCGGGGTTCAAGGAGTATCCGGACCAGTTCATCTTCGCCCAGTGGCATGAGCGGGGCAATGACCGGCAGCCGGCCCACGATTTCGGGTATAAGGCCAAATTTTATCAGATCGTCGTCGTTGACCATGCTGAGGGCCTGGGAGAGTTCGGCGGCTTCGGCGTCTTTCCAATCCTGTTTGCCGTCGGTCTCGGCTTTCTTCCCGAAGCCGATCCGCTGCTGATTTGTGCGTTTTCGTACCACCTCATCAATCCCCGAAAAGCTGCCGCCGCAGATGAACAGTATGTCGGTGGTATCGATCTGGATGTATTGTTCTTCGGGATGTTTGCGGCCGGCGTGAGTGGGTACATTGGCAGTGGTTCCTTCCAGCATTTTCAGCAGTGCCTGCTGTACGCCCTCTCCGCTTACGTCGCGTGTTATGCTCGTGTTCTGGCTGGTTTTGCCGATCTTATCGATTTCATCGACGTAGATTATACCTTGCTGGGCACGTTCCACCTCGAAATCAGCGGCCTGGATCAGTTTCAGCAGAACGTTTTCCACGTCTTCCCCCACATAACCCGCTTCTGTCAGGGTGGTTGCATCGGCGATGGCAAACGGGACATTGAGGGATCGCGCCAGGACCCGGGCCATCAGGGTCTTTCCGGAGCCGGATGGTCCGACCAGCAGCACGTTGCTTTTTTCCAGCTCCAGATCTTCTTTGAGCTGGTTGGCTATGCGCTTGTAATGATTATGGACCGCCACCGAGACGGTTTTCTTTGCCTGTTCCTGCCCCACCACATATTCATCGAGGGTCTCTTTGACCTCAACTGGAGTGGGTATTCTATCCACAGGCGTGGTATCGCCCTCATAGGCGGATTCCTGCTGGACTATTGAATAGCACAGCTCAACGCACTCATCGCAGATAAAAGTGTCCTGACTTCCGCGGATCAGCCGTTTCACGTCGTCGTAGCTTTTGCCGCAGAACGAGCAGGCTTCTCTGTGAAGGTCCTCATTGTTGCCGTTACCGGTCATAATGCTCTCCTCTTTTTCCGTTGTCGTGCGTGAGATCCGTCGGTGATTCGGGAGGAGGGATCAATTATTCCCCCGAATCAGACAGTATTTCGTCAACTATTCCATATTCCACTGCTTCCTCTGCGGAGAGATAGAACTCTCTATCGGTGTCCTCGGATATCTTCTCCCGGGACTGTCCGGTTTTCTCCACCAGGATATCTTTGATCCACCCTTCCAGTTTAACCATTTCATCGGCGTGAATGCTAATGTCCGCCGCGGTGCCTTCCATACCGCCCCACGGTTGATGCAGCATGATGCGGGCATGGGGCAGGGCGTATCGTTTGCCCTCGTCGCCTCCGGCCAGCAGGACGGCCGCTATGCTGTAGGCTTGCCCCACCACGTATGTTGAGACGCGGGGTTCAGCCAGCTGCATAGTATCGTAGATGGCCAGCCCGCTGGTCACCATCCCCCCCATAGAGTGGATGTAGATGTGAATGTCCTGGTTTTTGTTCTCATTCTGCAGATACAGCATTTGGGCGATCACCGTGTTGGCAACGGCGTCATTTATGGGGGAACCGATGAAAATTATCCGGTCTTCAAGTAACCGGGAGAAAATATCATATCCTCTCTCCCCGTGTGCGGTCTTCTTGACCACCATCGGTACAATATTGCCGCCCTGTGCACGGGGGTCGGAGGTGCGTGTTTCGTCTGCTGCCTGTTGGTGAGGTAACTTTGTCACTGTGGGAACCCATCGACTGGTGATTGTTATTTCTGTTCCGACTCCTCTTCCGTCTCGGCCGAGGTTCCTTCTTCATCCGCTGTATCGTCGGATTCTTCATCTTCCGTTTCGGCCGTTTCCTGCTCGGTCCGGTCCATCTCCTGATCCCGCTCATCGATTTCTTCCTGCAGAGTCTCCTGTTCGGATTGTAGTTTCTCCTGATATTCTTCCGGTGAAACAGGTTTGATCGTGGCATTGTCTTTGAGGAAGTCGATGACCTTTTCCTCCCGGAGATCCCAGCGCAGGTCGCTCATCATGTCATTTTCTTCCAGGTAACGCTCTGTGCGTTCCACGCTCCAGTCCTGGCGGGAGGCGAGCGCTTTTATCTGTTCCTGGACCTCGCCATCCAGGGCGTAGATGCGTTCATTCTCGGCTATCTGCCGGAGGATGTAGTTGATCTTGAGGTTTCGTTCGGCCCTGGCGCGGGACATCTGAGCGTTGCTCCGAGCCATCTGCTCGGCTTCCTGCCGCGAATTGCCCTCCCGCATGGCTCGGATCATCATCTGGCGGAGCATGTCCTGAGTGGCATCGCCGACCAGAGACGGAGGCATCTGGAGGTCGAATCTCTCCTGTAATGCTTCCAGCAGTATCTCCCGTGTCATGCGTTCGTTCTGATTCTCGATTTCCTGTTCAATGCGTTCTCGCAGATGGTCCCGCAGCTCGTCGACCGACTCCATGCCTATCTGCTCGGCCAGTTCCTGGTCAATCTCGGGCACTTCGCGGCGGTACACCGACTGGATGTCGATCTGCAGGGTCACCGGTTCCTCATCCAGTTCTCCGAGCGGGGAATCGCCCTCCGGAAACTCGTCCTCCGGCAGGTCCCCCTCGACAACGATCTTGTCGCCGGGGTGTGCGCCGGTGAGGGCGCCCTTTATGCCGTCAACGTTGAACGGGCCAATTTGCCGGTCTTCGGGCACAAATTCAAGCTCCTGGCTCCACTCGGCATCCGGATCGTCGGCAACATGGACGTGGGCGGAGATGTAATCCTCCATATCAATTGTGCCGTCTTCCACTTCCTCCCAGCTTGCCATCTGCTGGGCGAAGTTCTCCAGTTCCTCCTCCACCCTCTCCTCGGTGACTTCCTGTCGGGGGACTTCAACCTCGACATCGGTGTACTGGGCCGGTTCAACGTCGATCTCCGGCAGAACTTCGAGTGCAAATTCAAACTCAAGGGGGTCTCCCGCTTCCCAGTCGATCTCCTCCGGATCGGGCGCGTCCACGGTATTCACGACGGACAGATCATATTCTTCGGCCGCCTCGTCAAAGGCCTCTCGCAGGACGGTTGCGATAAGGTCTTCGGCCATCCGCTGCCCAAAACGACGTTTGACAAGGCCAAGTGGAGCTTTACCCGGCCGAAAACCGGGGATCTGCGCCTCCTGTTTGAGCGTCTGTAGCTCGTCCTGGTAACGCTCTTCCAGATATTCAGCGTCAACCTCGGCGCGGACAGTGCACTCGCACTGGCTATCCCAGCTTATCTCCGTGTTGACGTTGTCCTCCTCCTGCTGCTGGTCGCTTTGCTGTACGTCTTCCGCCTGGTCATTTGCCGCCACTTTGTCCTTGTCTTCACCCATTCACTCGATCCTCTGTAAACATCCTGAAATTACAACTCTACTGACACATAGAAAAAACAGGGCATATCCCGGAGCCCTGAAGCGTGTAGCTTATAGTATCGGCTCTGAAAAAGTCAAACACGCACGTTCCCATCGTGGGGGGATCGTTCTGTGCTCATGCGGCTTCTCCGGATGGGAGACTTCCGGGTGATGATTCCGGTGGCGCCACCGCCGGGTCCTTCGCACGCATATTTCACAAACCTCAAACCGTAATTATTCTAAAAGCAACTTCAGCAAACGTGAATCGCAAAGTCACAGACAGGTTTATAACAACAGGGTGTTTTTAACATTACCGGCAACACCGGTTTGGTCTGCGACCGAGCCGTCAGCACGCCATCTATAAGAACAGTCTGCAGTTGGGGTATCCCG
>JBKHGK010000065.1:0-8241 GCA_046539705.1 Candidatus Brocadiia bacterium
GGTCGCGATCAGCAATGCGTTCTTTTGCTCGGGAAGGACAATTTAGTGCAAACTCAGCTTGAATTTACGCCGGCCGATCCCCGGTCCTTTCTTCACTCAAACGTGCTCATCCGGGCTTTGTCCGAGGCGATTCAGAATGATCCGGTCCGGGAAAAGTGGCTTCTGGTGCCCAATCTGCGTGTCGGGGGGCAGTGGCTGGATCGTGTGGCTGCCGCAGGGACGGGCGTGCTGAACACCCACGAGAAAACGATGAGAGGCATGGTGATGGACCTGGCCGGTGAACGGCTCGCGGAGGATGATCGGGAACTGGCCGGGACCATGATCGAGGAGATCCTGCTTGATTCCGTATGGGGTGAGCTGGGAGATGATGCCGAAGATGGATATCTGTCCGGGCTTGATCGGAGTATGGAGCTTGTGGGGGCCGTGCGACGCTCCCTGCTTGACCTGCGGCTGGCGGGGCAGGAGCCGGAAATGATGGACGAACGGGCACTGGAGGTGCCCGCCAAGGGGAGAGAACTGAGGCGCCTGGCCGAACTCTATCTCCGGGAACTTGCGGACCGAGGGTATGTGGATTATCCCGGAGCAATCCATACGGCCCTGCGGGTGATCGGACAGGAAGGGCTGCCGCCGGAGGTGCTGGTCCTGGTTCCTGCGCCGGATCTTTACGATTATGCGCCGCTGGAGCTGCGGCTGCTGGAGAGCATTCCTGATGAGCAGTTGGTCGAGCTCGATATGGATCGTCCGGGCCGGTTGCCCGAGGGCGAGGATATCAATGATGTTACCTTTTTGAGATGGGTTGGTTCCGGTGAGCGTCCGGAGATGGCCTCACCCGGGGACGGTACGGTGGAGTTCCTGCGGGCGGTGGGGGAGGTCAACGAAGTCCGGGAAATGCTGCGTCGGTGTCTGGATTCCGACGTCCGGATGGATGAGGTGGAGATACTGTATACGGATGCGGATACCTACGTGCCCCTGATTTATGAGGAGCTGGGGGCCATCCTGCCCGAGGGGGTGCGATTCGACGATCGGCCCACCGGGGCCACGTTTGCTGAGGGAGTGCCGGTTTCCTATTCCCGGCCGGGTCGGGGGCTCCGAGCATGGCTTGAATGGTGGGACGATGATTTCGCACAGACGGGGCTGGTCCGTATGCTGCGGGACGGACTTCTGGAAGTGGAGGAACGGTCCCGGGCCGAGCTGGCCGATTTTCTCCGGTCAATCCCGATCCATGAGGGGCGTGAGAATTACCTGCCGGAGCTCGATGCCCGTATGACCGAGCTTGAGAACCGGCTGCAGGAGAATCGCCGCGGCGGGGAACGCGACGAAGGTGCTGATGCACAGCGGGAGCTGCGACGGCGGTTGGAGGGCTGCCGGATGTTGCGGGAATGCGTTGCGGATCTTCTTGAGGCCACGCCCGATCGGGATGGCTCCGAGGTTGATCTGCTGCGGGCGGCGCGGCGGATTCTCCAGGAGGTGATTCACAGCGCCGGCAAACTGGACGAGTTCGCGGTGGATTATCTCACTGAAAGGATCAGCGAACTGGAGGAGTTGCTGGAGGATGAGGGCGGTTCGACGATGAACGTGCGGGAGTGGCTCCTGCAGCTGACCGCCGACTCCTCGGTGGCCGGGATGGGGCCGCGACCGGGATGCTTATACGTTGCTCCGCTCCATTCCGGAGGGCATACGGGCCGACCGCGGACTTTTGTGCTGGGACTCGACGATGCCCGTTTCCCGGCCTCTGCCCGGCAGGATCCGATTCTGCTGGATGTGGAACGGAGCCGCATATCCGATCAGATACCCACATCGGCCGGGCGGGTGGAGCGGAGCTGGCGGAACCTGGCGCGGACGCTGGCCGGCCTGCGGGGCCGGGTGACTCTTGGTTATTCGTGCTGCGATATTCTTGAAGGGCGTGACAGGTTTCCCGGTCCGGCGCTGATCTCCGCCTACCGGCTTCTGAGTGGCGATCACACCGGTGATCAGAGTGATTTTATGGAGTGGGATCGTCTGCCCGAACCGGTGGCATTCGCGGGCGGCCAGGATTCCGGGGGCAGGGCCGTGATTGATGAGTCCGACTGGTGGCTCGGCCGTCTGTGCGGGCTCTCCGCCGCGGCGGACCACACACGGGACGTTGCCGGGTGTTTCCCCATGCTCCGCCGGGGCTTTGCCGCCGAGGAACAGCGTGAAAGCGTTCACTTTACCCGTTTTGATGGAAACGTTCCCCGGCCGGATGCGGAGGTGGCGGGAATAGATGTGCTCTCTTCCTCACGGCTCCAGAAGCTCGGTGGGTGCCCGCTGGCCTATTTCTTCGGACAGATACTGGGGTTGGAGGTGCCGGAGGAACTGACGCGCGAGCCCGATCAGTGGCTGGATGCGCTGGAGCAGGGGACCCTGCTGCATGAAGTTTACCGGCGATTCATGGCCGAATTGCTGGATCGGGGGGATCGTCCGGATGTAAATCGCCACTGGGACGAGCTGCAGGAGATACTGGCGGAAAGGGTCGAGGTCTGGGCCCGCCGGAAACCGCCGCCCAGGGAGGATCTGCGGGAGGCCCAGCATCGTGAAATGCTCGACTGCTGCCGGATTTTCCTCGCCCAGGAGGACCGTTTCTGCCGGAACCACACCCCGGTGTATCTGGAATCAAGCGTGGGCATGCCCGGGGACGGTGGCGATTATTCGCTCGGTGTCACCGATCCTGTTGAGCTGAGGCTGCCAAACGGCCGGCGGATGCGGGCCCGGGGACGGCTGGACCGTATCGACCTCCGGGATGATGCCGGGGGAGAGGTATACGAAGTATGGGATTATAAAACCGGCAGCACAAGCCGGTATACGAAATCCACTTTTCGGGCCGGACGGCTGGTGCAGCATGTGGTGTATATGAAACTGGCACAGAAATGCCTTGCCGAACGGGTGTCCCCGGAGGCCAGGGTCAGGCTGTTCGGTTATTTTTTCACCAGTGAAAATGGAGGTGGAGACCGGGTGAGGTTCACCCCGCAGGATCTGGAGGGCGGGATGGAGATCGTGCAGAGGCTTATACGGATCGCCGAGGAGGGCGCATTCTGCGCGACCACGACGACAGATGACTGCCGTTACTGTGATTTTCAGATGATCTGTCGGGATATCGAACAGGTCACCGAACGCAGCACAAAAAAGGTTGAGAATGAGGAGAACAGTCAGCTGGAGCCCTTCCGCCTGCTGCGTTGCTGAGGTCTCTGAATGACCGATAGACCGCAGGCTGTTGGTTCTTTTCCACAATCCGTCCGATGGATACACAGAGATGACTCTACCCGACCAGAAAGAGCGTGAGAGAATAGCGACACAGCTTGATAGCTGTATGCTTGTTGAAGCGGCTGCAGGAACCGGCAAGACCACGAGCATGGTGGACCGCATGGTTGAGCTGCTGGCCAGTGGCCGATGCAGCCCCGAAACGCTTGCCGCCATTACCTTCACCCGCAAAGCCGCCGCCGAGATGCGAGAGCGGTTCCGGGTGGAACTGGAGAAACGCGCCGCAGGGGCGACCGGCCAGGTCAGCGAACGACTGTCGGAGGCGGTCGACAGAATAGGGGAGGCGTATATAGGCACGATACACTCCTTCTGTGCTCGTATTCTGCGCGAACGTCCGGTTGAAGCCGGAGTCCCGCTGGATTTTCGCGAACTGGATGAGGACGAAGAGAACCGGATGCTCCAGGATGTGTGGGACGAACACTGTGCTCGCCTTCACGCCCGTGGCGATGAAGTTCTGGGGAGGCTCATACGGCTGGGGGTGGAACTGCGCGATCTCCGCTCGGCGTTCGAACAGTATGTGCTCTATCCCGATGTCGATACCTGGCCCGATGAGCCGGAGCTGCCTCTGCCGGACTTTGATGAGGTTGAGGCGGAACTTCGCGATTACGCGGACCACATCCGTTCTCTGCCCGAGCCGAAAAAAATAGGCAGCAGCGAACACGTCCTCAAGGTCTATGATGAACTGGGCCGGAAGCTCGATAACGTCCGCGGTGGGAACCTGATGTCCCTCGGGCGGATTCTGAGCGATTTTGACAAAGAGGATCCCAATACCTGCAAAACGTTCTGGCCCGGTGAATCACGTGAAGAGCAGGACGCCCTGCGTGAGGCGGAGCTGGAGCGGTGGGGGGAATTCCGCCGACGGGTGGTGAAACCGTTCTTCCGGGCCGTGCACCAGCATCGCTATCGGGCCTGCCTCCGGGTGCTGGAAGAGGCGCGGGAACATTATGAGCGACGCCGTCGGGACAGCGGTGCCCTGAACTTTCAGGATCTGCTGTTGCGTGCTGCACGCCTGTTGAGAGAGGGCGGAGCCCACGTGCGGAGGTATTTCCAGAAGCGATTCACGCATCTGCTGGTGGATGAATTTCAGGATACCGATCCGGTGCAGGCGGAGGTCATGATGCTGCTGACGGCCGATGACCCCTCGGAAACCGACTGGCGCCGATGTCGCCCTCGGCCGGGTTCCCTGTTTGTGGTGGGCGATCCAAAACAGTCTATATATCGGTTTCGCCGTGCCGACCTCGTCACCTACAACGAGGTGCGAAGGCTGATCGAGCGGAGCGACGGCGAGGTGGTTGAGTTATCCTCCAACTTCCGAAGCACCGATGGCGTGATCAACTGGGTCAACAGGGCTTTTGAGGCCCAGTTTCCCGACAGGAGGAGCGACTACTCGCCCTCCTACGTCCCCTTGAAATCGGGGAAAGGCGTTCGTGGGACCGCGGATTGGAATCCCGTGGAAGTGCTGCAATCGCCCTCCTCGCTCAGAAATCAGCAGGATATCGCCGAGTGGGAGGCGGAGGTGGTGGCCGGCCGGATAAAGGAGGCACTTGATGAGCCGATGTTGATCCGTCCCCCCTCTGAAGACGGCCAGGAGCGGGCGGTCAGGGCAGAGGACTTTTTAATCATCACTCGCACCAAAAAGCGTATGAGCATCTACGCTCGTGCTCTGGAGGAGCTCGATGTGCCCAGTCAGGTAACCGGGGGAACCGTTCTGAACGAGGTGGATGCCCTCGGCCTGCTGCACCTCTGCCTCGCGGCCGTGGTGCGACCCCATAATCCCGTGGCGGTGGTCGCCGCTCTGCGCAGCAAACTCTTCGGTATCAGCGACCCCGCTCTTCTGAAATTCGCGGAGAACGGAGGTGAGTTCGATTATCGCCGGTTCATGCCGGATCTGGATACGGATGAGGATCTCGATGCAATCGCTGAGGCTTTTGACCGGCTCAAGAAGTATTCGGGTTGGCTGAATGACCTCCCTCCAGTTTCGACCGCGCGGAAGGTCGCCAATGATCTGGGGCTCCCCGCCATAGCCGCCGCCGATCGCGGCGGCAACGTGGAGGCCGGTAGCCTTCAGAAGGCGTTTGAACTGCTCAGAGATGCGCAGGCCGACCGATGGACCCCGGTGGATATGGTGGATTATCTGGGCGAGCTGGCCGAATCCGAGGAACCTCAGGATGGTTTGCCCGCTCTGACGATGAAGCAGAAGCCGGTGCGGATTATGAATCTCCACAAGGCCAAGGGGTTGCAGGCGCCAATCGTCTTCCTGGCGGATCCCTCCGGGCAGTATTCCGGAGACCCCGATATGCATGTGGATCGGTCGGGGGAGGAAACGGCGGGTTATCTGCACCTGGAGAAAAGGGTGAATCCCTACCAGTCCGTCACACTGGCCAAACCGCCCGGCTGGGACGAAGTGCTGGAGGAGGAGAAGAAGTTTGATGCGGCCGAGAGGATAAGACTGCGTTACGTCGCGGCCACCCGGGCTGGTTGCAAACTGGTTATATCCCGGCGCGGCAAAGCATCGGATAAAAACCCCTGGAAACCGCTATCGCCGTATCTGCAGGATGTGCCCGAGCTGGAGGAGCCGGCCGAAAAAAGCACGGACGTGCCTGAAGAGGAGTCCATCCCTGATGCGGAGGAGTTCAGGGCGGCGCGCCGGCAAATCGGGTCCGACTGGGAACGGGCTACCGGAGCTTCATACGATGTGCGCGGGGTGAAGGAAATGCATGTCGGAGAGCGGGAGAGCATGGCGGGCCGCCGGCACGGTACGGCCAGAGGAGAGGTCATACATTCCCTGCTGCAGCGGAGGATGGCCGTCCCGGAGGCCGAACTGGAAAGTCTCGCGTTTTCACTGGTGCGCGGAAGAGATCTGCCCAATGGGATGGTCCCGGAGATGCTGGGGGTGGTTCGGGAAGTGACCCGGTCTCCGCTCTGGGCCCGGGCAATGTCCGCCGATCGGTGTCTGGTTGAAGTGCCGTTTCGCCTGATCAATTCGGATCGGGGTATGCCGGTTATCGGCCGGGGAGTAATCGACCTGGTATTCCGCGAAAACGACGGCTGGGTGGTCGTGGATTACAAGACCGACGACACCCGGCAAAACGAGATTGGAGAGCTGGTGGACCACTATGCACCCCAACTCCGAGCCTATGCCGCCGCGTGGAAGCGATGCACCGGGGAGCCGACGGCTGAGACGGGCCTTTACTTCACCTCGGCCGGGGAATACAGAACGGTGAAGGGCAGGCCGCGAGAGGAATCCTGATTTCTGAAGTCTCGATTCGGCCTGAATGGTCATTAAAACCGGGGGTATCTGCGGGCGAAGATCCCTCTCGGGAAGACGGGAACATTTGCATTATCAGGAGGGTGCAGATATACAGTACTGGTGGATGGGGCACAGGACGTCGTCCACCTTAATTCAAGACAGGAGCCAATCATGCCAGAATCTGATTCGTGGAGATATGCACTGGACGCCGATGATATTCCGGAGGGACATCCGACATCTGTAAAACTGGGGAAAAAACTTATTCTGATCAGCAGGACTGCTGACGGGCAGATACGGGCCTGCTCGGGGAAATGCACGCATTATGGGGCCCCTCTTCACAAAGGATGCCAGCATGATGCAACTATTACCTGTCCCTGGCATACGGCGCGGTTTGACCTGACTGATGGGCGCATGGTTTCTCCTCCAGCCCTCTCGGATCTCAAGTCCTATCCTGTCAAAATCGATAACGGAAAAGTTTACCTCGGGGAAGCCAGCAAACCGGAGCCGGCAAAGGCGACTATTGGACAGGATCGGACCTTCCTGATAGTCGGGGCCGGAGCTGCCGGCAACACCGCGGCCGAGACTCTTCGCCGGGAAGGGTTTGCCGGCCGCATTCTGATGGTCACCGCCGAATCAGATCGTCCCTATGACCGGCCCAGTCTTTCAAAAGGATACCTTTCCGGTGAAGCGCCAGATAAGTGGATCCCACTGCACGGCCCGGACTTTTACGAAAACTGGGATATTGAACTGCTGACCGAACATAAAGCAATCGATCTGGATACGGACAGACAGGTCGTATCTTTCGAGGGGGAAAAGGACATAGGCTACGACAAGCTGCTCTGCGCCACCGGGGGAGTTCCGCGGAAAATGGATATTGATGGGGCTGATGCTCAGAACGTCTTCTATCTGCGGACATATCAGGATGCGCGCAACATTGTCCGAGCCACGGAAAACGCCGAACGGATCGCCATAATTGGTGCGGGTTTCATCGGAATGGAGGCCGCTGCGGCACTGCAGGAGGGGGGCAAAGAGGTCCATGTCATTGCCCCCGAATCCATTCCGCTGGTCCCGGTCTTCGGAGAGGAAATAGGTAAATGGCTCCAGGGGATACACGAACAGCATGGCGTGCAGTTTCATCTGCGCAACACCGTGGAGAGCATCCGGGACAATTCCGGGCGCAAAGGTCTCGTCCTCTCCACTGGCAAGGAGATAACGGCGGATGCGGTGCTGATCGCGATCGGGATATCACCCGCCACCGATTGGCTTGCCGGCTCCGGGATTGCCGAGGATGGAGTTGTGCCGGTCAACGGGCATCTTGAATCAAAGGTCCCGGACGTCTACGCAGCGGGGGATATTGCACGTGTGCCCTCGCCGCAGGTCGGGAATAAGTATCGAGTCGAACACTGGGCCGTGGCCGAACGACAGGGCCAGTGTGCGGCGCGGAATATGGTGGGCAAGACGGAGCAATACGATGAAGTGCCCTTTTTCTGGACGATGCAGTTCGAGACATCGGTCAAGTTCGCGGGGTTTCCGGAGGATTACGACCAGGTCACATACCGTGGACGGGTCGCCGACGGAGAGTTTGTGGCCGCTTATCACACGGGAGATCAGCTGGTAGGCGTTTCCGGACTCGGGCGGACCGATGAGATCCTTGCGTGTATTAATGCTTTGAAATGCGGCACAAATATAACACCTGAGGATTTCCGGGACGGCGA
>JBKHGK010000066.1:0-8215 GCA_046539705.1 Candidatus Brocadiia bacterium
CGGCCCGCCCGGATTGACGGCTTTATTCTCACACGGAGGCACGGAGAGTACGGAGGACGGCAACGGATTAATCCGTATATTTCACGGGTCGTCAGCACGCCATCTATAAGAACAGCCTGCAGTTGGGGTTCGCCGTACGGCGCAACACCCGGCTTTGACTGTTCTCATATCTGGCCCACTGACGACTCGTGAGATACGGGATAAAACAACCGACCGCTCCCATTGGAAAGATACGGCCTTCGGGTTGTAAACCAGCTGTCATTTCCTCTTCCAGATCTCCGCCAGGCACGGTGCGGCAAAAACGGACGCCGATGCGCAGCCAGAAATCCGCTACTCTGGCTTTCCACGCCGGAAAGGAACCGCTGCAGCCGATAGGTAAAGAGGTCAGCAGAAAACTGATCAGAGTGTTCGGGGAGTACCCGGACCGGTCCTGAGTCCCGGATGAGAAAAGCACGAAAGTGGAAGGCGCCCCCCGCCCGGTTGCAAAAAGGCCGCTCATGACTATAATTCAGGGTGGGAATGCCGTTCAAATACCTCTATTTCACGGTATATCATGGACAGATTTATCAGAAACGTAATAAGCATGCGCGATTTCGAACGAGAGGGTATTCTGCATGTTTTGCAACATGCCGCGGAGATGGAGGAGGAACACTCGATTGACCTGCTGCAGGGACATGTTCTGGGCATCATGTTCGCCGAACCCAGCACGCGGACACGTCTGAGTTTTGCCTCCGCCATGATGAAGCTCGGAGGTCAGGTCCTTGATTTCGGAGCCCCCGAGCGTTCATCCTTCCAAAAAGGGGAGAGCCTCGCCGATACCATCCGCACAATTGCAGGATACTGTGATGTGATGACCATTCGCCACAGCTGGGAGGGCGCCGCCCGGCGCGCGGCGGAGATATCGGATCTTCCCGTGATCAACGCCGGCGACGGGGCCAATCAGCACCCCACTCAGACGTTTCTGGACCTCTACACCATACAGAAGGAATGCAATGGGATAGATGATCTGACCGTCGGGTTCGTGGGCGACCTCCGGTTCAGCCGCACGGTCCACTCGCTGGCCGAAGCCCTGTCCCATTTCGAAGGAGAACAGGTTTTCATAGCACCCGAAACGCTTCATCTACCATCGCATGTGTCGGAACAGCTGGATGAAAAGGGCGTGAGGTGGCGCGAATATGATGTCCTTGATCGGGTCCTGCCCGACCTCGATGTGCTCTACTGCACCCGTATTCAGGAGGAACGATTCGCGGACCGCATGGAATACGAACAGGTCAAGAGCAGCTATCAGGTTAATTCCGACCTGCTCCAGAGGTGCGGCGCCAGGGACAATCTTAAAATCATGCACCCACTTCCCCGCGTCGACGAACTCGCACGCGATGTGGACGATACCCAGTATGCGGTCTACTTCCAGCAGGCTCACAACGGTATACCGGTCCGCCAGGCTCTTCTCGCCATGGTTCTTGGAAAGGTGTAAATATGCCCGAAGGCGAAACTCGTGAAAAAATGAAGGTCTCAGGTATCCGGCATGGCACCGTCATAGACCACATTGAGAGCGAGGCAACCTTTCAGGTGGCCACCCTTCTGGAGGTGGAAAGGGAGGATAATATGGTGCTGGTGGGGATGAATCTGGAAAGTGATCACCTCGACAAGAAGGGGTTGATCAAAATCGAAGACAGGAAGCTCACCCCGGACGAAGTCAACAAAATCGCCCTCATAGCCCCCAGTGCCACACTCAACATCATCAGCAACTACCGGGTGACGGAGAAGTTCAAAGTCCAGCTGCCGGAAACCATAGAACGCATCGTGAAATGCTTCAACCCCAGATGCGTCACCAACCAGCAGGAGATGGACACCCGCTTTGACGTCCTCCACACCTCCCCACCCGGACTGCGCTGCGTCTACTGCGAACGCGTAATGCGGGGGAAGGATATCCTGCTCAAATAAGAACTGGCCTCTGATAGGTCTAACGGTGTCACTCCGTCATGACGTCCAGTAAAGACGTGTGTGTGGCATGTCCCCGTAGCATCAGCCGTTTGGCCGAACCGCCCACCCCGCCGGCGCGAGGTGCGCTGGCTCTTAGTATTTTATATTACATCGTGCCGGCGGGGTGGGCGGTTCGGCCAAACGGCTACGGTTTATTATGCTCTCAGCACCGTAGTGGCCAATCATAAACCTACCGGCACAGGGCACGGTAGGGTATAAACAGGCGCACTTCACCGAATAGTTACTTTTTACTCGCGCCCTCAATTGACCACAGCCAGTTGTTTTAACAGATATCCGCAACAACAGTTACGCCCTTCTCTATGGCCAGCCTTCCTGTCAGAGGGCCCGTCTTAAAATCCCCTCCGGGAACCGTTCGGTAAACCCGTGTATTCCCGTCAGCTCCGCCGCATCATCGCTCCATACGCCGGCGCCGTAAAAGGAGACCCTGAGTTTGCAGTTTTTTGGTTCGTACGGTAGAGTTTCAATTCCTTTTTCCCGTTTTTAACGGTTCATGACAGTTGACTGTGCTCGTTCAGCCGATCGGCGGCAGTTCAGATACAGCACGCAGTGAAAAGTGAGGTTCAGGCGGATTCATGCCGGACGGCAGGGCCGTGGATGGGCCGTCCACCGGCGCCGTGACTGCAGGAAAGCACCTGTGTTCGACGAGTTTTTCGCGGGAGGTTTCGGTTGATCCACGTGGATCTGTCCTGGTACCGCACTTCGCACTGTCACTGGCAGAGTGACCCAGGTACTGCACACTCGACTCTCATAAACCACGCGACCCTCACTCAAAACACGAAAACAGGAGTATGAAGCATGCCGATAACAGACTACTGTGACGATGTTAATGATGTTGTAAAAAGGGACGATATCCGCGGCGTTTACGGCAAAAATATCGACGTTGACTTTGCCCGTGATCTTGGACGGGCCATGGGGCGAATATTTTGCGACACCACCGCCGTCAAACCTGTCAACGTGGCAGTGGGACACGACATGCGACTCAGCGGGCCTGTGCTCTCACGAGCTCTTTGCGAGGGGCTCGCCGAGGTTGGATGCCGGCCCATCAGTCTGGGGCTGGCCGGAACGGAACTGGCCGGATTTCTGCCCGCTCACTATTCGGACCTGATCGACGGCGGGGTGATCATCACCGCATCGCACAATCCCGCCGACAACAACGGTTTCAAATTTTTTGGCCGGAAGGGCCAGCCCCTGGAACTGGCGGAAACGATGTCCCCTCCATGCCCGGAAGACCCCATCCAGAGGATGGCACTTTCGATCAAGAAGTCCAACATTCCGACCCAGCTGGAATGGAAGGACTTCGCGCCGGATTACATACGGACCGCGGTGAGAAAAGGTGCACTTGACTTTGAGGCCGCTGCGGAAGGGGCCGATCGCCCCATGCGCATCGCCGTCGAGGCGGGCAATGGAATGGGCGGCCGCATACTGGGTGAGCTGGCCAAGGATACTCCGATGTTCGAGTGGTCCTTCTCCCATGATAATCCAGACGGGCGATTCCCCATTATGGTGCCCAATCCCCTGAACGATCGTTACCAGGCGATGGTGAGCGAACTGGTCAACAAAACGGGTAGCGATGTGGGAATATGTTTTGACGGCGACGCCGATCGGGTGGCCCTGACCGATGAAAATGGTGATATGATCTCTCCCCCCTTCCTGGCCGCTCTGATCGGACAGCAGCTGCGCGAGAAACTCGGCCCGGACGCCAGGATCGCACATAACCTCGCCTGCAGCTGGGCGATAGCGGACACACTGGGCGACCGCAGAAAGGTCACCGGCGATGGTCCAACGGTGATGACCCCCGTTGGATACGGCAAAATCAAGGTCATTATGCACAGTAACTCTGAGATCGCTTTCGGCGCCGAACACAGCGGTCATTATATGTTCAGGGACTTCTATACAGCCGACAGCGGTATGCTGGCCGGCATGATCATGCTCGAACTGGCCGCCGAACTGCACTCTCAGGGCAAAGGCCTCTCCTCCAAGCTGGATGAGCTGCGCGGACGCTATCATGAATCCGGGGAGATCAACTTTGAAATGCCGGTCAACCGCCCCGCCGAACAGGTGATCGAGGAGGCGGTCAACGAATTCAGCGGCGAAGCGAAACGCATGTATGGAATCGCCGAAGACGGTGTCCGAGCGATGAAAAAGTATCCGCCCAAATTCGAACAGGCCGTCCAGGACGTGCGTGTGGAGGCCGAGAACTGGTGGTTCTGTATGCGCAGGAGCGGCACCGAAGGCAGCGGTGGCGGTGTCTGCCGACTCTACATTGAAGCCGACGGTGATCGTGCACTTCTGGAGGAAAAACGCGACGCACTGATCGATTTCATCGGTAAGGAATACCGCCTGTAAACCAAGAGAAAAGAGGATGCTCCCCATGAATGATGATCAGGCAATGGAGTTTAACACGGCCTGTCTGCTGGGTGGCCACGACCCCGATACCGATACGCGCTCGCGGGCCGTTCCCATCCACCAGACCACTTCCTATCTGTTCGAGAACACCGACCACGCGGCGGATCTTTTTGCGCTCGAGAAGCCGGGCTACATCTATACCCGGCTGATGAATCCGACCACCGAGGTCCTCGAAAAACGGGTCGCCATGCTGGAACATGCGGTGGCGGGGCTGGCTTTTTCCTCCGGAATGTCCGCCATAACCGCCGGCTGCCTTACCATCATGGGAGAGGGCGACCACATAGTCGCCTCGAGTGGACTGTACGGGGGCACCTACACCCTGTTCAGCCAGACCTTCGCCGAGAAGTTCGGGATCGACGTAACCTTCACCGATACCGACGATCCAGCCGAATTCGAGGCGGCCATAACCGATGATACCAGGCTTCTCTACACCGAGACTCTCGGTAATCCCCGGCTGACTGTGCCGGATATCGCGGCTCTGAGTGAAACGGCCCATGCCCACGGCATTCCCCTGATGGTGGATAACACCATGGCCTCCCCCGCCCTGTGTCAGCCAATTGAGCATAACGCGGACATAGTGGTTCATTCACTCACGAAATACCTGGGAGGTCACGGCAACAGCATCGGAGGAATACTGGTCGGCGGTGGCGGTTTTGACTGGGAGGACAGCGGGCTGTTTCCGGAGATAACGGAACCTGATCCCGCCTACCACGGGATCAGTTTTTTGGAACATTTTGAGGATCAGGCGTACATCGCTCGTGCACGTCTGCGGATTCTCCGGGACCTCGGTGGATGTATCAGTCCGATGAACTCATTTTTGATTCTGCAGGGAATCGAGACGCTTCCGCTGCGCATGGAGCGCCACTGCGAGAACGCCCGGGAGGTGGCCGAGTTTCTGAGCAACCACCCCGGTGTCTCATGGGTCAACTACCCCGGCCTGCCCGACCACCCCACGCATGATAGGGCGGCCCGGTATCTCTCCGGGGGATTCGGTGGAATGGTTGGTTTTGGCGTCGAAGGTGGCCTGGAGGCAGGAAAATCTTTCATCAACAACCTGAATGTCATCAGCCACCTTGCCAACATCGGAGACGCCCGCACTCTGGCCATTCATCCCGCCAGCACCACCCACCAGCAGCTCACCCCGGAGGAGCTGCAACAGGCAGGAGTCACGGAGGATTTCATTCGGCTGTCCGTCGGACTGGAAGATGTCGCCGACATCAAGGCCGATCTTGATCAGGCCCTTTCGGGTCAATAAACGTAGAGGGGGATGCTATGAGCCAGAAAGGTTCCTGCGGTCTTGTGAAGACCCAATACTGGCGGTTCGCTGAACCTCCCGATCAGATACATCTGCGATGCGGTGAGAAGCTCGGCCCCATCGACGTGGCCTATGAAACCTACGGGGAGTTGTCCCCCGAACGTGACAATGCCGTGCTGGTATGCCACGCGCTGACCGGCGATGCGCACGTGGCGGGGAGACATTCCCCGGATGACAAGAGACCGGGCTGGTGGGATGTGATGGTGGGGCCCGGCAAACCGATCGACACCGACCGCTACTTCGTGGTTTGTTCCAATATTCTCGGCGGCTGCAAAGGCACCACCGGCCCATCTTCCATCAACCCCGAGACCGGCAAACCCTACGCTCTGGATTTCCCCATGGTGACGGTCCGGGATATGGTCAGGGTCCAGCACGCGCTGCTCACCCGGCATCTGAATATCAACGATCTCCTCTGCGTGGTGGGGGGATCTTTTGGCGGTATGCAGGTGCTGCAATGGGCCATCGACTACCCCGAAATGGTGCATTCGGTCATCCCCGTGGCCACCGCCCCCCGCCTCAGCGCCCAGGCCATTGCGTTCGACGAAGTTGGCCGACAGGCCATTTACTCGGACCCGAACTGGAACGAAGGGGATTACTACGACGGCACCCCCCCTCAGCGTGGCCTGGCCGTGGCACGAATGATCGGTCATATAACCTACCTCAGCGACAGATCCATGCACGAAAAATTCGGCCGGGGACTCCAGGACCGCCAGACGGTCGGATATGACTTTGGCCCCCCCGATTTTCAGGTTGAAAGTTACCTCAGACATCAGGGTGGTACGTTCGTCGAACGGTTTGACGCCAACAGCTACCTGTATATTACCAAGGCGATGGATTATTTTGACCTGGAGAGCGATTACGGCTCAATTATCGAGGCCTTCCGGAAGGTCAGAAGCCGGTTTCTGGTGATCGCCTTCACCGGGGACTGGCTTTTTCCCACCTACCAGTCACGCCGGATCGTGCAGGCGCTGCACGCCAATGGCGCTCAGGTCAGCTTCTGCGAGATGGAATCGGATTACGGACATGATGTTTTCCTGCTGGAAAATCCCCGGTTCGAAAATATGATCAGCGATTTCCTCACAAACCGACTGCACAGCATCCGCGGGAACGATGAGGCGGAGAGGAAGTGAATATGCCCGTCCGTATAGATTACGAATACATCGAAGAACACGTCCCCGAAGGTGCCCGGGTCCTGGACCTCGGATGCGGTAATGGCGCCCTTCTCGACCGACTTCAGAGGGAAAAAAACGTCAGCGGTCAGGGGATTGAAATCGACGAAGAGGCGGTGCGGGCCTGTATAAGCCGCGGCGTCCCCGTCTACCATGGCGACATGCTCGACGGCATGAAGATGTTCGGTGAGGGGGAATTCGACTGTGTCATACTGAGCCAGACGCTTCAGCAGGCACTCAAACCCGCGGAGGTGGTCGAAGAAATGATGCGCGTGGGCCGCCTGGGAATTATCAGTTTCCCCAACTTCGGTCATTGGGCCATCAGGCTCAAACTGCTTGTCACCGGACGTGTCCCGCTCACCCGCACCCTCCCCCACAGCTGGTATGAAACGCCCAACCTCCGGGTGCTGTCCATCAAAGATTTCCGCCTCTTCTGCCGCGACAGAGACCTGAGCATCGTGGATAATATGTTCTTCTCCCCTGGATACACCCATGTTCCTTCGCCTGTGGCCAACCTTTTCGCCTCAATTGCAATCTTTGTGGTCCGCCGGAAATAGCCTCTACCTGCCCGTCAGAGATTCCGAAACTATAACTTAACTGGCCCCACCAACAATATCATGTGCAAACCCACGTCCGAAAACGCCACCCAGGTCCTCAATGTCCTTGAACAGGAACATCCCGACGCCCGTATATATCTTGAGTATGACGGAACACTGGACCTGCTCGTCCGAACCATCCTCGCCGCTCAGTGCACCGATGAAAAAGTCAATGAGGTTGCCCCGCGGCTATGGGACCGTTTCCCCACCGCCGCCCGCGTGGCCAAAGCTCCCCGGGAGGAGCTGGAAGAGATACTGCGGCCCACCGGATTTTACAGACGAAAAAGCAAAAGCGTACAGAACTGCTGTCACGAAATAGTGCACAGCCACAATGGCGAGGTCCCCGATACGCTGGAGGAACTCACGGCCCTTCCAGGCGTGGGACGCAAAACGGCCAATGTGGTGCTCGCTCACGCCTTCGGCCAACAGGCAATCCCCGTCGATACCCACGTCAAACGGGTTTCCCGACGCATCGGCCTTGCAAAAAGCAAAAAACCGGACACGATAGAGAAAGAACTGCAGGAAATAATCCCCGAGGACCGGTGGACCCGCGCCACCGAACTGCTGGGAACGCACGGGCGGAGGATCTGCGAGAGCCGGAACCCGGACTGTGAGAGCTGCCCGATCGCCGATATCTGCGATTACGCGAGTGAATGAGATCACTGGAATGAGCGTGTTCGGCGATCAATGGACAGTTCGGGACTGAGCCCCGACATGTCAGATCC
>JBKHGK010000067.1:0-8104 GCA_046539705.1 Candidatus Brocadiia bacterium
CAGGAGCGAATTGCTTCCCGGAGATGGACACTCAGCCTGTTCTCAGAACCGGGGAACCACCGCTGACCTCGACCATCTAAAGGGGTTTATTCCTCTTCCTCTTCTTCTTCCTTTTCTTCTTCTTCCTCTTCCTCGCTCTGGTCTTCCGGTTCTTCGTCCCCAGGCGCGGCGGCCGTATCGCTGCCTTCTTCCTCTTCTTTCTCGGTGTCAGATTCGGCGCTTTCAACCGGCTCTTCTTCTTTTTGTTCTTCTTCTTCCGTTGCTGCTTCTGTTTCTACTGCTGTTGCCGGATCACCGGCCGTCTCAGTAGTTTCTTCGGCCGAGTCCTCCGTCATCACTTCCCCGACCTCGTCGAATTCCCCCTCGAAAGTATCCTCCGAAGTCTCCTCATAAATCTCATCTATATCGATACGATCAACATGCTTGCGCAGAAGGAAGCAAATTATCGTATTCGAAGTGAAGAAGAACGAAAAGGCGTATCCAACGACCAGCGCCCGGGCGAGCAACCCTACGATGGCCACAACCCAGGAGGCCAGTCTCAGTCCGACAGCGCCCTCCGGCAGCGGCAACAGTGGAGCAAACCATCCCGAAGTGGCCTCAAGAACCGAACCCCCAAGATAGCCGATTGACAGCGTCCGTATAAGAACCGAATTGAACAGCTCGGCAAGCACACCGCCAAGAAGGGTGGTCAGCAAGCCCAGCACCGCCGCGATCACCGTGTACCCCACAAATCTGTTAAAGCCCCACAGAAGGTAGCTGTATGCACTGCTCCAGCCCTCAAACGCATCCTTGCCGCCAATACTCACGGCGGGAAACATAAGCCCAAAGGTCGCCACTCCCAGAACGATGATGAACGTCGCCACAAGGGCAGCCGGGAGGGCCACAAACGGCAGACTGATGAGCATCAGCCAGGGCCCGACATACGGGATCGAGCCGATCACACCAATGAGCATATTGCAGACGGCGAAGGCGACCAGACCGAACAGTGGAGTCAGCGGGGCAAAAAGATAGGCATTACGCTTATCACGAACCATCTCAAGTCCGTCACTCAGGGTGGGAATATCGTCACGCGCATACTGTAACGCAGTGAGCCGGGTTATGGCCCCGCCACAGTAGCTCCATATGGTCAGAATAAAGATGTAAAACAGAATAGAAAAAGCAAAATGCGCGACATTGGCAGCAAACGGATTTAGAAGAGGTGCTATCTGCGCAAATGCCTCCTTACATTCCCCCAGCATAAGCCTCACAAGAAAGCTGTCCCCGGTGAGATTAAAGGCACCGACAACACTGGTCCCCATAAGAGCTGTATACACCGCACTCAGAATAGTAATAGCCGCCACAGATGCCAGAGTGGCCACCAGTCCAAGCCAGAGCTTTTTGGTGTCTACAGCCAGAGAATGGGACATCAACAGATCTCGCCAGTCTTCCTTACGTTCTCTCATCTTTCCAGCCTCCTCATGCGTTTGAAACAGTACCGTACTATCAGCCTATGGCAACTCATATCATACGTTATGTTCGCCTGTTTACTGTCACGTATGATGTGAAATACCATATACACTGAGATTGATAGGCGGAGTGTAAAGCTCCTTGCGGGCCGTGTCAACTTCACATCGTCCCCGGCCTGCCATTTTCTCCACCTGCATCCTCTCCCTCCCCTCCGGAGGGCATCCTGTCCATCAGCTCATCCTCAATCGTATGCTCTTCATCCAGCCATTTGCCCAGATCAATCAACTTGCACCTTCGGCTGCAGAACGGAAACCACCGGGGCATACCACCCGTCACATATTCAACATCCTCTCCACACTGTGGGCAACTCGTGATCAGTTTTTCACTCTTCTCCGCTCTCACCGCTCTGCCTGCCCCTCCTCATCCTCACTTTCCCCTTCGGGTGCGGTCGAGACGACCACCTGAGCCGGACGCAACAGTTGATTGCCCAGCAGAAACCCCTTCTTAACCTCCTGTAAAACCGTGTTTGGGTCCACTTTATCGGTTTCCTGCTGGAACACCGCGTCGTGATAATCCGGGTCAAAATCGGCTCCTTCAGCCTCGATCGGCTCGATTCCCAGTTCATTCAGCGCCGAATAAAACTCCTGCTCGGTGAGGTGCAGGCCCTCCACAATCTGCTCATCAGCCCCGGCCTCCTCTGCGGCATTCAGGGCCCTCCCCAGACTGTCGGCAAGGGGGACCACTTTTCGCCCCACTTTTCGCAAAGCTTCCTGCCGGGCCGATTTCTTTATCTCCTTCAGGCGGTTCTGGATCTTCATCCGGTCGGCCACTGACCGGCGGAGACGGTCCAGGTACTCATCTCTTTCCTCGGCCAGCGTTTTCAGCTCCTCATACTCCGAAAAGCTTATGGTCACCTCCTTTCCGGTCTCTTCTTCCTGTTCCGTTCCTGAGGTTTCATCGGCATCTGTTTCTTCTATCTGTTCATCCATGGTTCTGTCTTTTTCTGTATCAGTCATGGGTCTCCCCCTTCTCACGTTCGAGGGTGTTCTGGACCTTATCCAGCAGACTTCGGGACATCAATATCACTTTCAGCCCTCCTCACTGCTCTTGCCCCACGGTCTGGGCCATATTTTTGACGTAATTTTTCAACCTGTCCATAAAGCTCTGCCGCTGTTCGGATACGTGGTTTCCTTCGATATCCGCCAGTTCTCGCAGAAGTTCCTCCTGGCGGTCAGTCAGTTTCTGTGGGACATCGACATAGAGCACCACCAGCAGATCACCTTTTCGTCCTCCGCCCGGTGAGGGCAATCCCTCCCCCCTCAGTTTGATAACGTCACCGTTTTTGGAGCCCGCGGGTATATCAACGTCTCTTTTTTCGCCTCCGAGAGTCGGCACCTCCCCATCCCCCCCGAGTGCAGCCTGAGGATAACTAACCGGTAGTTCGCATAACAGGTCGTTTCCCCTCCGCTCGAATATCGGGTGATCCCGAACGGTAACATCACAGTAGAGATCCCCCCGTCGTCCATTCTGCCCGGGCTCACCTTCCCCCCGCACCCGCAGTCTCGTGCCGGACTCCAATCCGGCGGGAATCCTGACATCCACCTCACATTCCTTCTCCACCCGGCCGCTTCCGTTGCAATCCGGACAGGGCTGGTCAATGATCGTGCCCCGTCCCTCACATTTCGGGCAGGTAGCACGCATGGAGAAGAACCCCTGACGGCTCTCAACCTGACCATACCCTTTACAGTATGAGCAGGTGCGCTCTTCACTACCGGAGGCGCATCCCGAGCCCTCGCAGGTTTCGCACTCCTCGTGCCGCCGCAGATTGATGGTTTTCGTCGTTCCCTCGGCAATGTCCTCGAGATCAACCTGCAGTTTCACCCGCAGACTTCGCCCTTTGGACCTGCGCTTTGACCGCGAGCGCCCCCCGAAAAACTCCTCAAACATGCCGTCCCCGAAAACATCGCTGAACGCACTGAAGATATCATCATAACTTCTAAAATCCCTCCCACCCCGTCCACCCAATCCCGCCTTGCCGTACTGATCATATTGACGCCTTTTTTGCTCATCCCCCAGAACGTCATATGCTTCGGCGGCCTCTTTGAATTTCTCCGCCGCCTCAGGATCGTCCGGATTTCGGTCCGGATGATATTTAAGGGCGCACTTCCGGTAAGCCTTTTTTATTTCCTGCTGAGAAGCATTCTTATCGACACCGAGAATGTCATAATAGCTTTCTTCACTCATGGTGTCCCTGTCAGTAGCCTTCCGGAATCATAATGGGAAGTAACAGGGCTGCCGCCGCGGGCAGCCCTGTTATTATCACACAATATTCCGCCGGCTCCAGGCCCTTCCGGGCCGGAAGCTCAGCGAACACTGCCTTCCACACCTTCCTCTTGCTCATCATCCACGTCGGTCACCATGGTTTCGGTACTGAGCATGAGCCCGGCCACGCTGCCCGCGCTTTCCAGCGCTATTCGGGTGACTTTGGTGGGATCGATAATACCGGCCTCGAACATGTCAACAAACTCGCCGGTGTTGGCATCGAACCCTTCGTCCTTGCCGTGCTCCATCACTTCCGATACCACCACAGCCCCGTTGTGCCCGGTATTCTCCGCTATAGTTTTCATCGGAGCCTCAAGGGCCTTGGTGACGATATCCGCACCCATCTTCTCATCGCCGCGCAGGCGGTCGCGTTTCTTCTGGACCGCATCCTTACACAGCAACAGGGCGCACCCGCCACCGGGGACTATCCCCTCCGCAGCGGCCGCGCGGGTGGCGTGGAGCGCGTCCTCCACACGGGCCTTCTTTTCATTCATTTCCGCTTCGGTGGCCGCCCCAACCCGGACCACAGCGACGCCACCGGTCAGACGCGCCAGACGTTCCTGCAGTTTTTCGGCGTCGTAATCACTGGTCGTCTCATCGATCTGACGCCGAATCTGCTGGATACGGGCCTTCACGTCCTTCTCGCTGCCGGCGCCGCCAACAATGGTGGTTTCGTCCTGGGTTATCGTAATCTGGTCGGCCCGGCCGAGGTCCTCCAGGGTAACGCTCTCAAGTGAACGACCGGCTTCTTCACTGATGAACTCACCGCCGGTGAGCACTGCCAGATCGCCCAGCTGTGCCTTCCGTCTGTCACCAAAGCCGGGGGCCTCCACGGCACAGCACTTCAGCGTGCCCCGGAGCTTGTTGACCACAAGGCCGGCCAGGGCCTCACCATCAACATCCTCCGCAATGATCAGAAGCGGTTTATCACCGGTGGCCACGTTCTCAAGCAAGGGCACTATGTCCCGCAGATTGCTGATCTCATCCTCATAGATCAGAATGTAGGCGTCTTCGAGCTCAGCAACCATCTCCTCCGAATCGGTCACGAAATAGGGAGAGAGATAGCCTTCCTCAAACTGCATACCCTCAACGAAATCGAGGGTTGTTTCCGTTGACTGGCCCTCTTCGACGGTGATGACACCATCTTTGCCGACCTTTTCAACGGCGTCGGCGAGCAGGTTACCGATATCAGGATCATTATTGGCACTTATAGTGCCCACCTGAGCGATTTCCTCACGGCTCTTAACCTGGTTGCTGATGCCTTTAAGCTCATCCACGGCCGCCCTGACGGCACCATCAATGCCCCGTTTGACAGCCATCGGGTTGGCGCCGCTGGCAACCGATTTGAGCCCTTCCCGATAAATCAGCTCAGCCAGAACCGTAGCGGTGGTGGTGCCATCTCCGGCCTCATCGCTGGTCCGGCTCGCCACTTCGTTGACCATCTTGGCACCCATATTCTCAAACTTGCCTTCAAGCTCGATATCTTCGGCAACAGTTACGCCATCTTTGGTTACGTTCGGCGCCCCATAACTCTTCTGCAGAATTACGTTGCGTCCGGTGGGTCCCATTGTTACACGCACGGCGTCCGCAAGCTTCTGGACCCCCTGAAGCATCTGTCTGCGGGCATCATCACTGTAAATAAGCTGTTTTGCCGCCATCTTTATATTTCCTCCTGACGGAATACTATTGATCTCGAATTGACCGCCGGGCCGGAACGTCCAACCCCCGGCCCGACATTACGTCCACTGTTCAGTCCAGGACTTTCGCAAGAAGATCGCTCTCACGCAATATGATGAGCTCTCGACCTTCCACCTCAACCTCAGTGCCGCCAAATTTGGCAAACAGCACCGTATCACCGGTCTCAACACTGAGATCACTGCGCTCTCCACTATCGAGCATCTTACCCGGCCCCACCGCAACAACATTTCCGCGCTGGGGCTTTTCCTTGGCAGTGTCCGGCAGATAGATTCCGCCGGCCGTCTTGTCCTCACTCTCGGTTCGTTCAACGACAACTCTGTCATCAAGCGGTCTGATCTGTTTTTCGGCCATCTTATCGAATTCCTCCATTTCTGCAATCTATTTCAAAGAGATAGTATCGGACGATGATAGTCAGGTGCACGGGAACCGGTGGAATGCTACATCATACCGCCCATTCCACCCATACCGCCCATACCACCCATACCACCCATGCCGCCCATGCCGCCGCCGGGCATGCCTCCGCCCATGCCGCCGGCACCGGGGGCACCACCGGGCTGACCTTCTTCCTCTTCATCTGCACCCGGCAGTTCGGTGATCAAACATTCGGTGGCCAGGATGACGCTTGCAGCGCTCACGGCATTCTGAATCGCACACCGGATTACCTTTGTGGGATCAACGACACCGTGCTCGATCAGATCACAGTATTCCATTGCACGAGCGTCGTAGCCATACTCAAAGCTCTCATTATTAAGCACCTTACGAGCAACCACCTCGCCTTCTTCGCCTGCGTTTGAAGCAATGGCCAGCAGCGGGGCTTCAAGAGCCGTTTTCAAAACATCTATCGCCGCGGCTTCATCACCCTCAAGTTCCAGATCATCAAGCACACTGGCAAGCCGCAGCTCGGCAACACCGCCGCCCGGCAGTATTCCTTCCTCGACCGCAGCCTGCGTTGCGTTGAGGGCATCCTCCGCACGAGCCTTCTTCTCATCCATCTCCGCCTCGCTCACCGCACCAATGTTGATTTGAGCAACGCCACCACTGAGCTTCGCAAGGCGCTCTTCCAGCTTCTCCATATCATAATCGCTGGTCGTCTCCTCCATCTCCCGCTGTATCTGCGCACAGCGAGCATCGACCTCGCTCTGGGAGCCAGCACCCTCCACTATCGTGGTGTCGTCATCGGTAACGGTCACTTTGCCAGCCTTACCCATATCGTCAAGGCTCACGTTTTCCAGCTCAATGCCCAGTTCCTCGGTTATCGGCCTGGCATCGGTCAACACGGCTATATCCTGCATCATCGCCGTGCGTCGGTCACCATAACCCGGTGCCTTCACAGCACAGACATCCAGAACACCCCGCGATTTATTCACAGCAAGTGTGGCCAGGGCCTCGTCCTCGACATCCTCGCTGATAATAAGCAACGGTCTGTCCTGATCGGCCACCTTTTCCAGCAACGGCACGATGCCGCCCGCCGACGTGATCTTGTCTCCATAAACCAGGACCAGACAGTCTTCCAGCACCGCCTCCATCCGGTCCTCATCGGTCACAAACTGGGGAGAGAGGTATCCACGATCAAACTGCATCCCCTCCACAACCGAGACATCGCTCTCCATCCCCTGGCCTTCTTCAATGGTAACAACACCGGTTGGGCCGACCTCCTCCATGGCATCGGCAATGAGTTTCCCAACCTCAATATCATTGTTCGACGCAATCGTGCCAATGGCCTGAATGTCACTGTTTTCCTCCACCGGCCGGCTGTGCCCGCGCAGTTCCTCGACAATCCTGTCGGCTGCTTTCTGCAGACCACGACGCAGGGACGTCGCGTCTACACCGCTGGTAACACGCTTCATCCCTTCTTGAGCAATGGCCTCGGCCAGAACCGTGGCCGTGGTGGTACCATCACCGGCGTCATCCCCAGTCTGCGATGCGGCCTCTCTGAGGAGACGAGCACCAAGGTTCTCATAACTGTCGGACAGCTCAATATCCTCGGCCACAGTCACCCCGTCTTTGGTCACATCGGGGCCACCGAAACCTTTATCAAGCACGGCTGTACGACCTCGCGGACCGAGAGTAGTCTTAACGGCCCGTGCAAGCTTCTCAACGCCCTCCAGTATTTTCTCTCGAGCTTCTCGCTCAAAACACAACTGTTTAGCTGGCATTCTTTAACCTCCAAAATCCCGATTCTTACTTCGGATGGACAAAAGAAACAAATCTCTTCCTGCCCCGACTCGCTGACCGTCGAGGCGCCTTCGCTGTGGAAATACCGTCAGCGGACCAATTATAAATGCAAAACTCATGCCGGACCTTTCTGTGACCGGTATTTACCCATCACATCCATATTCAGCATTACCAGCACCTACCCGTGAAAATCCCCTCCTGTCAATCCGACAGACCTTCGGGCATGCCCTGAAGGGCCCTGTCAATTTGACAGCGGGCCAGCCCGTGTATTTCATGAGTCGTCAGTGCACCAGGTATGAGAACAGTCGAAGGCGGGTGTCCCACGGCCGCGGGGGCGTGCTGACGGCCCGGTCCCGCGATCGGGGAACCAAAGGTAACGATTCAGTAAACCCGTATATTTCACGAGTCGTCAGTGCGCCATATATAAGAACAGACAGGGGCGCTCGTCTTCTTAGACCGCAAC
>JBKHGK010000068.1:0-8077 GCA_046539705.1 Candidatus Brocadiia bacterium
CCGGCACTGTTCTGCATCAAAGGACCTCCATCTTTATTTCTTCTTTACGACATCTCCATTTTTTCTTCATTTCTTCTCCACCCTTCCTACCCGCGCGCCGCACCTGCGATCAATACCCGTTGCATCCTGAGTGGTGATTGCCTACAATCCTCCGTTCTGCTGGAGAGGCCGCAAGCATTCAGTAACCCACGTATATCTCAACAAATCCCGGCAAATGAGCGGGATCCGAGCTTTTTATGTGAGAATCAGATGACCCGTTTTGCCATAACCATTGAATACGATGGCACGGATTTCCACGGCTGGCAGGTGCAGAGTGCCAGGCGGACGGTGCAGCAGGTGGTGGAGACGGCACTGGCAAAAACGCTCGGGGCGGAGGGCCCCGTTGCGGTCCATGGCAGTGGCCGAACCGATGCCGGGGTTCATGCGGCCGGACAGGTTGCCCATTTCGATGCGGAAACTGATTTATCAACGGATACTCTGGTCCGCGCGCTGAACTTCTGGCTCCCCGACGACGTCGGCGTGCTACGAGCCGAGAGGGTATGCCCGGACTTTCACGCCCGGTATTCGGCAAAGAGTAAACTGTATCGCTATCGTCTGCTCTGCAGCCCAGTGCCCCGCCCCCTTCGCCGACGTTTCGTATACCGGGAGTTCAAGGATCTGAATCTGACAATCATGCAGCGATGTGCCCGTATCGTGCTGGGAATCCATGACTTTGCGAGCTTTACCAGTTCCGGAAGCAACGCCGAATCGACCGTCCGCCGCATATTCCGCAGTGAGTGGGAAAAATCGGGGCCGGAGTTCCACTATCATGTTCGCGGGGAAGGTTTCACATACAATATGGTCCGGGCCCTGGTGGGTACGATGATGGAGGCGGGACACGGGAGGATTTCACCGGCCCATTTCCGGCGCATTATTCTCGCCCGTGATCGCACCATGGCCGGGCCAACGGCTGCGCCACAGGGGCTCATGTTGATGCGCGTGAATTACTGAATCGTTGAGCAGGTTCCCAACCCTGCGATTTACGGATAAGAAAAGGAGAAGGATCATGTATGATCTGCATACGCATACCTATTACAGCGACGGCGTGCTGGGTTACAGCGAACTGGCGCGGCGCTGTGAGGTGCTCGGCTACGACGGGCTCGTGATAGCCGATCACTGTGATGCCGCCAACCTGCTGGATGTTGTGCGACGCATTGCCGCATACTGTGAACGCCGGGAGAAGAAGAACTATGCGGTCGATCTCCTCCCCGGATGTGAGCTCACGCATGTGCCGCCGGGTGAAATGGCGGAGCTCACCACTCTGGCCCGGGAAGAGGGCGCAGAAGTGGTGCTGGCCCATGGGGAAACGCTCGTGGAACCGGTTGAGCCCGGCACCAACCGCGCCGCCATCGAGGCGGGGGTGGATGTCCTCGCTCATCCGGGCCTCATCAGCAAAGAAAGTGCGCAGCTGGCCGCTGATGAGGAGGTGCTGCTGGAGATAAGCGGGCGAAAAGGCCACAGCCTCACCAACGGACACGTCGCCCGCAGGGCCCGCCAGGCCGGCGCCGGCCTGAGCTTTGGATCCGATGGGCATGCGCCGGGTGATTACCCGGATCCCGGCATGATGCGGCGTATTCTCCGCGGGGCCGGGCTCCACGAGGACGACATTGATGGAGTGGAAGCCAACAACAGGTCTTTTTTCGTTTGTTGACATTTCGGGCATCCGCCGCGTATAATTTTATTTTCGCTTCTCGCCCGGCAACCAGACCATCGGACGGATCGGATTTCCGTAAATGAGCGTGGATAAAGCTCGTGAGAACAACAAACATGCGTCGGATAAAGGCATTGCCCCGGACCCCGCGCCGGATGACAGGCTCATGAGGCGCACGGTTGGATTTGGCGTTGCGGTTGCCCTGCTCGGCCTGGTGGCAGGCTGGTTCATACTGACCACCTTTCGGGGCAATCAACAGGGTAAAGTCTCCCTGTCCGCCCAGGTGATACATACCGTGGAGGTGCTGAAACTACCCGGATCCCAGCGCGATCGGGCCCGCTCAATGCTGAACCATACGGCCCTGCAGGACCTGAGCAACGGACACGAGCTGCATCTGCGAGAGGTCAATGACGGAAAAGTAGCCATCTGTGCCGGAAGCTTTGACTCGGGAGAGTCCCCCGAGGTCAAACGCCTGCTGCGTCGGTTCCAGCAGTTTACCCGGGAAGGAAAACGGCCCTTTGCGGATGCCAGGGTCATGAAATTATCGGAACATACTGAAAACTGAACTTTGAGTCACCGGAAGAGGTACAAATATGTCACTGCACAAGAGTCTGAAGAGAGCCAATCAGCATACGCGTACACGCAACGTGTTGACGCGTGAGGAACAGATCGAAAAACTGGAGGAAGACGGAGAATGGGATGAGGGCGATTCGGTATTCGGCCTGCCCAAAGTCAAGGTCGAGACTATCTCGCTCCGCAGAAAACCCGCTCCGGAGGAAGAAGAGGAAGAAGAGGAAGCAGCAGCAGAGGAACTGGCTGAGGGGGCCGAGGAGGGGACTGGCGGGCAGGTTGCAGAAGAGCCAGCATAACCGCCGGGGTGCAGTTCTGTCGCTCACGACGCAATTCCACCGCAGAGAGATGCCTGGCGGCTGAACCCCGAAAGTGCGAAAGAAACCCGGGGAGAACGGCGGCGTATAAAGCGCACGCCAGAGACGCTTAATTAACCTGTGTGAAAACCTGACGAGATCGCAATCATGAATATCCCACCCCTCATCGCGGAAAGAATGTCCCGGATTGATGCCTCCGGCATAAGGAAGGTCTTCGATCTCGCCGAAGACATCGAGGATCCGATCAATTTGAGCATCGGCCAGCCGGATTTTGACGTTCCGGACGACGTTAAAGACGGTGCTATCCGGGCGATCGAGGACGGGGAGAATCGTTATACGGTAACCCAGGGTATTGATGACCTCCGGGAGGCTGTGCTTGAACGAGAAAAAAACACCTCCGGCATCTCCCATGATTCCGTCCTTATAACCAGCGGGGTGTCGGGCGGACTGCTCCTGGCCCTCATGGCGCTGGTGAATGACGGGGAAAAGGTCGCCATACCGGATCCGTATTTCGTGATGTACAAACATCTGACCCGGCTGATCGGCGGACGCCCCCTGTATGTGGATACGTATCCGGATTTTATCCTGACCGCCGGGCGCCTGGAGGAAGCCGGAGCCGGCGACTGTAAAGTGCTGCTGCTCAACAGCCCAAATAACCCGACGGGACAGGTGACGGGGCCGGAGGAGCTCGAGCGCATCGCCCGGTGGGCGGAGGACAACGACGTCTTCGTGATAACCGATGATATATACGGGGTGTTCACCTATGATGAGCCCTTTACCAGCATTGCCGATTATACGGATGATGTGCTTCTGTTGAACGGGTTCAGCAAATCCGACGCAATGACGGGCTGGAGACTTGGATACGCTATAGGTCCAGAACCGCTGATCGAGGAGATGACGAAGCTGCAGCAGTTCAGCTTTGTCTGTGCGCCGTCCATGGCCCAGCATGCGGCACTGACGGCTCTGAGGGCCGACAGGACGGAACGGGTGGAGAGCTATCGCCGCAAACGGGATCTGATGTACGAGGGACTCAAGGATCAATTCGACCTGCTGTGCCCGCGCGGCGCGTTCTACGCCTTCGCCCGGGCTCCCGGGGGGGACGGAGACGCCTTTGTAGCCAGGGCCATAGAGAACGGCTGTCTCATAATACCTGGCAGCGTCTTCAGTGAGAAGAAAAGTCACTTCCGCCTGTCCTTTGCCGCTGACGATGAGACGATAAAACGGGGCACTGATCTGCTGTGCTCCCTTGCGGCGAATAGTCCGGAGCCCGCGAAACGGCCGGCGCAGGGATAGCCTCGGGGGACCGGGGAGGAGACGCAGGGCGGTTGAGTTCTCACTGCAGGACGGGGGAGGAACCGCCGAAGCGGCCCACTACGAGCACATCCCCGTCGTGCACGCATTCACAGAGCTGCTCCGGTGGTTGGTAGTGGGGGGATTCCACCTCGCCGTGCTGGCAGGATACTGAGCTGACCGGCGAAAAACTCCACGCAGAAGTCAATATCTCTGGAGAACCTGCCTCCCGTGCTCCTTTGATTCCGCCGGCGGGGCACCGTACACTCATTATTCGGAACGGGCACCTTGCCCAACCATTCTATACGGGATGTCGTGGATCATTCGCCCATGTCAGCGGACCTCAGAAAAAAGCTGGATGAACTTGCCGGGGAGATGGAGGAGCCGGGGGAGGATAAGGATGAGCTCCGCCGCACCGTAAAAGATCTCCGGGAGAAAAGCGCGGAGAAGCGACAATCCCGGCCCGCCATCCGCTATCACCGGGATATGCCCCGCACCTACAGCTCCGGCCGGGCCGAGGCCCCGCCCGGTGGAGAGCCGGTGAAACTGGAGGATGCGGTGGAGGGAGGCTTCACGCGGACGTCCGAAGCCGGGACGGTTTTTGTGATTGAAAACCCGCTATGCGAGATAGAGGATCAGGCGGGTAAAATCCAGAGCGCCTTCCGTTCAACCATGCAGAATCCGGAATCTGGAGCCCGGCAGCGCATTGAACACCGGACGTCGGCCGGTGAGCTCGGGCCTGAAGATGTGGTTTTTATGGACATCGAAACCACCGGCCTCTCCTCCAGTCCACTGTTTCTGATAGGGGTTATGTGCTGGGACGGAGGAGAACTGCTCGTGCGCCAGTTCCTGGCGAGGGATTACAGCGAAGAAAAGGCGGCCATCGAGCAGTTGGCCGCGTCCCTGGAGGAGCGAGGGCTGCTGGTTACCTTCAACGGAAAATCCTTCGACATGCCCTACGTGAAGACCCGGGCGGCGGCCACGCTGGCGGAGATGCCCCCCGAACCGGCTCATTTCGACCTGCTGCATGTCTCGCGCCGCGTGTGGAAAGGATCACTGCCGGACTGCAAACTGCAGACGCTTGAAACCCATATCTGCAGGCGTCCCCGGTATGGCGACATCCCGGGGGAAAGGATACCGGAGGCCTATCACGCGTTTGTCCGGAGCGGGGATGCCCGGCAGATCATCAGCATTCTGCACCATAATGTGCTCGACATCGTCACCATGGCCGATCTCATGGTGCGCCTGCCGGCCTGTGACTGAGCCCGGACATCCCCGGCTATGACCCTTTTACGAGATAAGAATATGGGATCCTCCATCCATGAATTTTGACTCATTCCTCGATCACATGCGGGAACGGGACGGCAGGTCCGACCGGCTCGTGCATCTGCGGGAGGAGTCGGCCCGGGGGGCGAGCTTCACCGAGCCCGCCTCGCCCCTCCCTGAGCCGCTTCGATCCGTGCTGGCGGACCTGGACATCGACCGGCTCTACTCCCACCAGGCGGAGGCCCTTGATGCGATCCGCAAGCATCGGGACACCCTGGTGGCGACCGGCACCGCCAGCGGGAAGAGCCTCTGCTACATCCTGCCGGTGCTCGAGCGGCTCCTCCGGGACGCATCCACCCGTGCCCTTCTGGTCTTCCCCACCAAAGCCCTGTGCCAGGATCAGTTCAAACAGTTCCGCCGCGGCCTCGACGTGGCCGGGCTCGACGACGTTGTTGCGGGGGTGTACGACGGCGATACGTCGTCGGAGATGCGGCGGAAACTGCGGGATAGTGCCTCTGTCATCTTCACCAACCCCGACATGCTGCACGCGTCGCTGATGCCCCAGCATGGACGATGGGCGGGATTCCTGAGGAATCTTAGCTGTCTCGTTCTCGACGAGATTCACACCTACAATGGGATATTTGGCTCCAACATGGCCAACCTCATGAGGCGGTTCTGGCGTGTGTGCGACCATTACGGGAGCGCCGATTCAGTGAACCTCGTCGCGTGTTCGGCCACCATCGCCAATCCAGCGGATCTGGCCCGGAGGCTGACGGGACGCCCGATGGAGGTGATCAGTGCGGATGGCAGCCCGCGCGGACGCCGGTTTTACGCCCTCTGGAACCCGCCGCCGGTGCGGGGCGGGGGCCGGTATCGGCGACGCAGCGCCAATGTGGAGGCCCACGAACTCATGGCGGAACTGGTCAAACGACAGGTCCCCACCATCACGTTCTCCAAAGCACGCGTTACCGCCGAGATGATCTACCGCTATACCTGTGAGACCCTGCGGGAGGAGGCCCCGCACCTGGTAAAGAAGGTTTCCGCATACAGGGGCGGCTACCACCCGGAGGAACGACGCGAGATCGAAGATCGCCTTTTCAGCGGTGAACTGCTCGGGGTCAGCACCACCCCGGCCCTGGAACTCGGCATAGACGTCAGCGGTCTGGATGCCGCCATCGTGGTGGGATATCCGGGCACGCTGGCCTCATTTTTCCAGCAGGCCGGGCGGGCCGGCAGAGGGGATCGCGATGCGCTGGTGGTCCTGGTGGGGCTGGACACCGCCATCAACCAGTACATCATGAGCCGCCCGGATTATCTCTTCGGCCGCCCCGTGGAGGAAGCGGTCATTGATCCGGGCAACCCCACGCTTCTCCTGGGCCATCTGCGCTGCGCCGCCCAGGAACTGCCACTGTCGGAGGAGGAAGTCAACAACTTCGGCTCGGATGCCCCCACCGTGGTGGATGTGCTGGAGGAGAACGAGAAACTGCATAAGGTGGACGAGCGGTGGCATCACAGCGCTCCGGAGATCCCTCAGCACGAACTTTCCATGCGGTACGTCTACGGGGAGAACGTGCTGATCGAGGACGCCGAAACGGGTGAGGCCATCGAACAGGTGGATAAAATCGATGCGCCGCCCCTGGTACACCCGGAGGCCATCTATCTGCGCCATGGCGAGACGTGGCGGATCGAGGAACTGGATCTGGAACGCAATATAGCCCGCGCCCGCCGGGTGGATGCCGACTACTACACGCAGGCCCTCGGCGGGGCGGATGTACACCACGTGGACCACAGGCTTCGACGGAAACAGTTCCGGTCCGCCACCGCATGCCACGGAGAGGTCACTGCCTGTGACGTTACCTGGGCCTACGAGAAGATTCACTTCTATCGGCTGGAGGCAATATCGCGTCATGGTCTGGACCTGCCCCGGCTGGCGCTCGATACCGCCGCGTTCTGGATCATTCCCCCGGAAGATGTTCTCGAGGAGGTCCGACAGATGGGACTGGATGTGCATAGCGGACTGAGGGGAATAGGGTATGCTACCCGTATGCTGCTGCCTCTGTTCATCACCTGTGACACCTACGACTTCTCCCATACCATCGGAAGCGCCAATTCGCCATGGTGCGCTATATTCGTGTACGAGCGGTATCCGCACGGGATGGGATTCACACGCAAGGCTTACGAGCGGCTGGAGGAGATCATCCCGGCGGTTCTGCGGCGCATCAAAGCATGCGACTGCGAGGACGGATGTCCGTGCTGCGTGGGAAAACCCCTCCGCAAGTTCGATACCTGGAATGTGGAACGGGGCGAGGGTAGCGTACCGTGCAAGGAGGCCTCCCGCCGGATTCTGGAGGGACTGCTGGCCGAAACCCCGGATTCGAATCCGGTCGACCACGCCCGGCGGGATACGGGGACGGAGGCGGGTGAGGCGCATCTGCGAAAATCGCTGCGCCGACGGCTGGAACGTGGCCGGGAACCGAAGGTGTTCCACCCGATAAACCCCGAAATCGAGACGGGCTACCCGGAACCTCTCCCGGAGGAGGAGATCACCGGTTCGGATGCCGGGGCCCGCCGACGCAGCAGGCGGGAGTTCCACAGGGAACTGGACCGGCGAATCGCCCGGAAAATACCCGACCATCGGCTCTCCCCCACACAGGGCAAACCGGGTGCGCCGGAGGGGATGAAACGGGGGCGGGGCGAGAAATCGGCGGATCACTATCCCGGACGTCCAGCGGAGTTCCGAAACGTGAACGCTCCGAGCACCCCCCGGGCACCGGGTGGAGAGCGCAATTCATGCAGTGAAGAGGAGGAGACGGGGGAAGGTAAACGGCGGATCAGCACCGGAGACCGCATCGCCGCCCGGGCCCGACGCCGGTTACGGGAGAAGGAAAAAGAGAATGGTGATCCGGGGACCGATTGACGTCCACAGCGCCGCCGCTGCAATGCC
>JBKHGK010000069.1:0-8019 GCA_046539705.1 Candidatus Brocadiia bacterium
TCAGTGCGCCATCTGTAAAAACAGAGCAACGCGCTCGCCCGGGGACGCGAGACACCTCAACGGCAGGCTGTTCTTATAGATTGTGTGCTGACGGCTCGGCCCCGCGACGGCGACACCAGACCGGTGTTGCCGGAATTCTTGAAAACGGCCTGTAATCAATAACAGGTCTTTATATTTGGGATCGGGCCCCGGTCAACCCACTTGCAGAACAATTAACATATGAGTTTTGTGATATATTCGGGATTTGACGTCTCCTCTGCTCCGGCGCCACAATATTCTCCTGTGGAGGGTATGTCATTTTCTCAGTAAGGGACAGGGACATGAACAATCCCACCGAGGAGACAAGTCCCCAATCCGGTCGTTTCCTGCCTCTCGGCATCAGCTACGCCATGGGGGTGTTCAACGATAATTTTTTCCGTCAGGCCACCCTTCTAATGGCCGTTGCCAGCGGTGAAAACTGGTATCAGGGCACCGCCATGGCCGTATTTTCCCTGCCTTATCTGGTATTGGGAGCCCCCGCCGGGTGGCTGGCCGATCGTTTTTCAAAGCGACGGGTCATCATAGGGGCGAAAACACTGGAACTGATAGCCATGCTAATCGGTGCCATCGGAGTCATACTCCAGAGCTGGATGCTTATGCTCGCCATGGTCGGCCTGATGGGCACCCAGTCCGCCTTCTTTTCCCCCGCGCTGGGCGGCTCGATCCCCGAGATCTTTCCCCGCAGGGAGGTAACACGAATAAATGCCCGCCTGCGCGTCGCCGTGACCGGTGCGATTCTTCTGGGCGTGGCCGGGGCGGGTATCGCACTGGAGGCCGGGCCTCTCCTGCCGGAAGTTCTCCAGGGACAGGCCGGCCTGGTGGCCGCGACAATCCTGGTGGTCGCTCTTGGTGGAGTATTGACGGCTCTGAGATCTCCGCAACTCAAACCGCGCAATCCGGCCGCACCGTTCCCCTGGACCGGTGTTCTGGACACGCTCAGAGAACTGCGCCGGATCTACGCCGATCCTTCCCTTACCCTGGCTGTGGGTGTGGTGGTGCTGGTCTTCTTCCTGGGCGCCGTCAAAATCCTGGCGGCCAATGAGATGGGCATCCATCAGCTCAACCTCGGCGAGGGATTGACCGGAGCTATAAACTTTGCCACGCTGACGGGCGTGGCGGCCGGTGGTATGCTGAGCTCGTGGGTTACCAGACGATTATCCTGGCGCAGAACCGTGTTCCCCGTGACGCTGGGCCTGTGCGCGTCCTTATTTTTGCTCGGGGGCCTCCCTTTCCTGCCGCCCCTGCTCCGGGCGCCTTCCGTCTACCTGCTGCTGTTCGGCGCGGGAACCGCCGGTGGAATGATGCTCATACCATCCCAGGCCTTCATCCAGACCCGCCCCGATCCCGACAGGCGGGGGGCGGTGATAGCGGCCAGCAACTTCGCGGTGTTCTCGGGAATACTGCTCTCAGGCCCTCTCGCATCCGGTCTGCTGGCCCTTCTGCGTCAACCCGGAATCGCGGCGATCGGGGTCATCCGACGGAATCTGATGTTACCCCCGCAAATACAACGTCCACTTCACATGATGTCTCTGCTCAACCCCTCCAGCGTCTTCCCGGTTCTTGCAGTCCTTACCCTCACGGTGATCTGTTGGCTACTGTGGCGTCTGCCACCCCCGGAGGAGGATACATCATTCACTGATAAGCTGCTGGCGGGTGCCGTACGGTTTCTGCTGAGCCTGCGATACAGGATAGATGTTCGCGGGCTGGAGAGAGTGGAGAAAAAAGGCTGCAGGGGGATCCTGTTCCTGCCAAACCATCCGGCACTGATCGATCCCATAATCCTGCTGTCGATTCTGTATCCGCGTTTCGCTCCGCGTGCCTGGGCAATCGAGCACCAGATCGACCGGTTTCTCATACGTCACCTCGCCCGCCGCATCGGAGTGCTGACGTTTCCGGCCTTCGGGGATGATCCCGATGCCGCCCGGGAGCGCCTCCAGGACCTGAAACGGACCTCTGTCGAGCAACTCAAACGCGGCCGCAATTTCCTCATTTATCCCTCCGGACATGCCTATCGGACCGGGCAGGAGGACCTGCGGGGGAACAGCGCCGTCCGGGAGATCCTGAACGAATGCCCCGACGCCAGGGTGGTGCTCGTTCGCACCAGGGGACTCTGGGGCAGCAGTTTCAGCTGGGCTCAGGGGCATGCTCCCCATGTGGGACAGCTGGTCAAAGATGCCATCAAAACCCTGCTGAGCAACGGCATCTTCTTCACGCCGCGCAGACGGATTGTCGTCGAGTTCGCCGAACCCGCCGACCTGCCCCGGAAGGCCGGGACAAAAGCCTTCAATAACTACCTTGAGCGCTTTTACAACCACACCGCCCATCCGCCGATTTACGTCCCATACACCGTCTGGGAAAAGGGACCGCCCCGCCGATATTTCTCCCCACCCTCACCACAATGGGAAGAACCGGAAATATCGGGAATCCCCGAGCCAGTCAGGGACTCGGTTACAGAGTATCTACAGGAGCTGACAGGGGTCGACAATATACAACCGGCCGATTACCTGGGCAGAGATCTTGGCGTGGACAGCCTCGACCGGGCGGAGGCTCTTGCCTGGATGGATTCGCGCTGGGGAGTAACCGCCGGGGATGCCGATTCGGTAAGAACCGTCTCGGACCTCATGCTGGCCGCCACCGGGGAGGCTCCCGGGACCGAACCGGAGGGAATAGAGCCGCCGCCCGCGGTCTGGAGGGCTCCCAATTCCACCGTGAACGATGATCTGGAAAGCGCCGGGGCCCTGCCCGAGGCGGTCGTTCAGGCGGCCGTGCAGAACCCTGACGCCCCTATTTTCGCCGATCAGCATTCCGGGGTCCTCACCTACCGCCGGCTGCTCACCGCCATCTTCGCGCTGAAAACCCACATGGAAAAGCTGCCGGGAAATCGCGTAGGGATCATGCTGCCCGCCTCCGTGGGCGGGGCGATCTCCTACCTCTCCCTCCTGTGCTCCGGCAAAACCCCCGTAATGGTGAACTGGACGCAGGGCAGACGCAACGTCCGACACTGCCTGGAAATCGCGGGGGTTCAGAGGATCGTTACCGCGAGAGCTTTCACCCGGGAACTTAAACAATCCGGCACGGGTTTTCCCGAACTGTCGGAACAATTCGTTTATCTTGAGACGCTGCGCGAGGACATCGGGCTGCTCGATAAAGCCGGGTCTGCGGCAAAGGCACGATTCTCGCCCCGAAGGCTGCTGAACTCCCGGTTTGACCCGGACGACACAGCAGTTGTACTTTTCACCAGCGGTTCGGAGAGCTTTCCGAAAGCGGTACCGCTGAGCCACAGAAACATTCTGACCAACATCCGGGACATCGTTAATGTCCTGACCATCCGCCCCGATGACCGTCTTCTGGGTATGTTGCCCCCCTTCCATTCCTTTGGCCTCACGATCACCCTGCTGCTGCCGGCCTGCGTGGGGATCAGGACAGTTTACTCGCCTGATCCGACCGATGGGGGAACGGTTGCCGCAACCATCGACTCATACTCAGCCACGTTGCTGGTCGGAACGCCGACCTTCCTGCATCACATCCTCCGCGCCCGAGGCGGCATGGACCTGTCATCGCTGCGCCTGGCGGTCACCGGCGCCGAACAATGTCCCGACACGGTTTACAAAGCCCTCGACTCCCGTTGCCCCCAGGCCACGGTTCTGGAGGGATATGGTATAACCGAATGTTCGCCGGTGATATCGGTGAATGACCACAATCGGCCCGTGCGGGGAACGATCGGAAAAGTGTTGCCCTCGCTGTCTTATGCGTTGGTCCACCCCGAAACCCTGGAACCGGTGGATACCGGCCGACGGGGAGAACTGCTGGTCAGAGGTCCGTCCGTCTTCGACGGTTACCTGCCAGACCCAAAGGTCGACAGGAAGCCGTTCGTCCGCTTTCGTGGTGAGAAATGGTACAGGACCGGCGACCTCGTCAGGGAGCGCCCCGACGGAGTGCTGGAATTCTGCGGACGGCGGAAACGTTTCGCGAAGATAGGCGGTGAAATGATCTCCCTGCCGGCCGTTGAAAGCGTTCTGGAGGCACATTACCCCTCCCGGGACGGTGACCCCCAACTCGCAGTGGAACCCCGGAAAAAAGAAGGCCGGACAACCGTGGTATTGTTCACCACAAACGACGAGCTGAGCGTACAGGAAGCCAACGCTCACCTGGCAGAGGCCGGCCTGAGCCCCCTCCATTACGTCAAGGACGTCAGACACATCGAGGAAATCCCTCTCCTGGGCACGGGCAAGATCGACCACCGGGCTCTCCAGCAGTATTCAGAAAAGTCCACTCCAGACCGGTAGCCGACATCATCCGGATCATATATGCTGCAATGCGGTTCAGGAATTCGGTGCAATGTTTGGCCCGCCTTTGACTGTTCTCATATCTGGCGCACTGACGACTCGTGAAATATCCAGGTTGAGAGGAAAGACGCTCCCTCAGTGCTTCTGACGTTGCGCACTGCAATGAGCTTCATTACACTCTTTCATTCACAACCATCGGAACAATCAACAGGCCAAGAACACGGAGAGGCATGGATATGTGTGTGGATGTGGTAACGGGTGGGGCGGGTTTTATTGGTTCTCACCTGACTGAGGCACTGGTGGAGGACGGGCATGAGGTACGCGTCGTGGATGATCTATCCACCGGCAATCCGGATAACATCGAGCATCTCCGCAACTCCATCAGTTTCACGAAGGGCGACATCGGTGATGGCGCTCTGATGCGGGAGATCTGCGAGGGTGCCGACATCGTGTACCATCAGGCGGCTCTGGCCAGCGTGCAGCGCTCCGTCAAGAACCCCGTGGCCACCAACAGAGTCAACGTCGGAGGAACCCTGCAGGTTCTTGACGCCGCCAGAGCGGCCGGAGTACGCCGGGTTGTGTACGCGTCCAGCAGTTCGGTGTACGGCGATTCGCCCACACTGCCCAAAAAGGAATCCCTGCCCCTGGATCCCATGAGCCCATACGCCACGAGCAAGGCCGCGGCGGAGTTTTACTGCCGCAATTACAACGCGCTTTTCGAGCTGGAGACGGTCGCCCTCCGATACTTCAACGTTTTCGGTCCCCGCCAGGATCCTGACAGCGAATATGCGGCGGTAATCCCCATTTTTATCAGCTGTATCCTTGACGGCAGAAGCCCGACGGTTTACGGGGACGGCGAACAGTCACGGGATTTCACCTACATCAGCGACGTTGTCAAGGCCAATCGACTGGCGGCGGAGACACCGGAAGCCCCGGGGAAAGTCGTCAACGTCGGCCGTGGAGAACGCCATACTCTGAACGAACTGCTGGAGCTGCTCGGGCTGATCACCGGACGGGACGTGCGCCCCACCTATACGGAAAAACGGCCCGGCGATGTGCGGCACTCGCAGGCGAAGATCGCAAAGGCCAAAAACGTCCTCCATTATCAGCCCTCAGTTGCCTTTTCGGACGGAATACGCCAGACGGTGGAGTGGTACCGATGACCCCGAACCGGGATGACAGAGACGACCGGACGGAATCCCAGAAGATGATCGCCGCCTTATTCCTGCTGGCACTGGCGGTCCTCCCTGTGGCGGGGGCCCTCCTGTGGGGCCGAATGCGGCAGACCTACGCACCACCACCATCAGAGGAAAACCTGTATCTGTCCGGTAATGATCCGGCACTGCGGGAACTCAACCTGACCGACCGGGAACGCCAGTTCCTGATGGAGCGGTTCCTCCAGGCCCTCAATGACAGTTCACAGGACAATGATTCATCAGCGGCGGATGGGCCCGAAATATGCCAGAAAAACGTGGACACCACGGTATATGCCACGATATACGGCCCCAGCAGAAGCCCCATACGCCATGCCGCCCGGAAAAGCAGCCTCCTGAACAGTGTGCTGGATCTGGCGGAACAGATCAGAAGTGACAGTCGCTATGAGGAGCGGGGCTATCACCGGCTGGACGATCCGAGGGTGCGGATTGACGTGATCACATCGGAGATGCCTGTGGACGTGCCGCAGAGACTCCAGGCGGCGGAGCTCCACATCGGGGAATCGGTGGGCGCCACAATCCGACACGAGGATCAACTGGAAACCTTCCTGCCGGGAGATTTTGCCGAGAAACGGCCCCTGACCTACGAAGGAATGCTGGACTTTATCTGCCAGGAGGTTGAACTCCCGCCAGACGCGTGGCAGGAGCGAAAAAGAGATATAAGCCTCTGCCGATCACTGTCGTTCATAAATACGGCCGACGACAGCTCCTCCCCCATATCTTTGAGGTGGGGACTGCCGCTCGTCGGTGAAGTCTCCGAGGTGGACCGGACACGATCGGCACAGGGGGTGGCCGGGTTTATCGCTGAACTCAGAGACCCCGCGTCCGGACAGCTTCAGAAACACTACGATGCCACCACGGACATCCGGGGATCAGCGGCGGATCTGCGCCCCCACGCTCGGGCGCTGAGCGCACTGAGCAGGTATGTGCACACGGCTTCCAATCAGCTGAGCGACGGGAACCGAAAGGATCTACTGACAGCCTGCCGGGATGCAATCGGCCGACTCGTCGATAACGTCAGAAGCCTGCCGGATGAACCCCCGGTGGCGTTCGCCACAGTGGAAAATGATGACACTGTCCGGCCGTCCATTTTGCTCACCGCGGAGCTTCTGCATGGACTTGGTGGATACCGTCGTGCCACGGACGAGGAGGACTGGGATGATCTGATGGAGAGGTGCGCGGATTTTCTTCTGCTCACACAGAACCGCGACGGCGTATTCTCTCTTCCCGAGGACATGGAGAGGTCGCGCCAGAACGGCAATTCGGCCGAAGATGATCTTGCCCGCCGCCAGTCAGCGGGCGTAAAAGCATTAATCACGGCGTATGAAGAGCTGGGACAGTCGGCTTATCTGGCGGGGGCGAAACGGGCGATCAGCCCTCTGGAGGCACGAGTTGAATCGGAAGATGCACAGATCCCGCATGATGAATACGTTCTCGCCGCCGCCGCGCTGGCCCGCCACCTCCCCGCCGAACGATATTCGCAGACCATCCAAAAGATCCTTGGACCCCGATTGGAACGCCAGATGTCGGATCTTGATGCTCCCACCCCCATGCTGGCGGGAGCGCTCTCCGATCCGTGGCCTCCCCCTACCAGCACGACGGCGCAATTCATGAAGATGTTTGCCAGCGCCTCATATATCGGCCGCCAGGCCGAAGGATCCAGTGCCGAGAGATTCGCCCAGCTGTGTGAGAAGGCGGCTCGCCGGGCGGCTCGCTACATCGTTCAATTCCAGTTCACCCCCGACAACTCCTACTATGTGCTGACCCCGACTCAAGCCCGCGGAGGCATACGGAAATACCCCGGCAGCAACAGAGCTACCCTGTCCGGCGCCACCCGCGCACTGGCTGCGTTCAACACCTTCGCCCAACTCCAGGAAATAGTCAACAAGGCAGATGATACGAAAAGCCAAAATTAGTGATGTATCTGAGGTGGTCTCGCTGATCAATATCTTCGCAGACGAAGGGAAGATGTTGCCCCGCCCGCTGAGTGAAATTTACGAGCAGTTACGCGATTTCTACGTCTGTGAGGAGAACGGCGAGCTCGTGGGCTGCGCTGCACTGCATATAGCCTGGGAAGACCTGGCGGAAATACGCAGCCTGGCCGTGCGCCGCGATGACCAGGGCCGGGGGCTGGGAAAAGAACTCGTGCAGCACTGCCTGGAGGAGGCGCGACATCTTGAGGTGAAACGGATCTTTGCCCTCACTTATACTCCCGAGTTCTTCGAAAAGCTGGGTTTCACCGAACACCCGAAGGAGGAACTCCCCCATAAAATATGGACGGATTGCCTGAAATGCCCCAAATTTCCGAACTGCGACGAAGTTGCGGTGATCCTGGAGTTGTAACCCAAAACGGTAAGAAATAAGTGAGTTCCGGTTTTATCCCGCATATTTCACAAACCTCAAACGTTGATTATTCTAAAAGCAACTTCAGCAAAGGTGAATTGCGAAGTCACAGACAGGTTTATAACAACAGGGTGTTT
>JBKHGK010000070.1:0-7998 GCA_046539705.1 Candidatus Brocadiia bacterium
CGTTACGTCCGCAATACCATAATCACTGATTGCACATCGGCTCAAGTGAAAGGGGGCAAAACCCCGCGAAAAAACTCCGCGCAGCCCCCCGATACGGCACTTCCTCGCCAGAGCGAGCTCAGCAGTCAAGCCCTTACATTTGCACTCGCGGACACGATCTGCTATCTCTACCGGGCACACGACACTTCCGGTCCATACAGGACATCTTATGAGCGAACAACCAAATTTTGTCGTCATGTTTCTGGATGACTCCGGCTGGGGGGACTTCCGGCCGTTCTGCGATACGGATTATCCCACCCCCAATGTCGAACGACTCGGCAGCCGGGGATGTTGCTATCACCAGTTCTACGTTCCCCAGGCCATCTGCTCGGCATCGCGGGCCAGCCTTCTGACCGGCTGTTATCCCGGGCGCCATAAGATCAGGGGGGCACTACCCCCCAGAGCACGGGGCCTCGACCCCGCATTCCCCACCATGGGCGAGGTGCTGCAGAAAGCGGGATACACCACCGCATCCTTTGGAAAATGGCATATCGGGGACGAACCCGATACGCGACCTCCAGCCCGAGGATTCGACGAGTCATCGGGACTGATGTATTCCAACGACATGTGGAAACACCACCCCGAAACCCGGCATTTTGACAAATTTGATCTGCAGTTCTGGGACAACGGCGAAATAGCGATCGACGACGTGGGGCCGAAACAGCAGAAGATGCTCACCACCTGGTACACCGAGTATGCTGTGGATTTTATCCAGCGCCATGCCGGCAACCGGGAGCCGTTTTTTCTCTATGTCCCCCACAATATGCCGCATGTCCCCCTTTACTGCAGCGATAAATTCCGGGGGCAATCCGGCTCCGGCCTTTATGGCGACGTCATGATGGAAATTGACTGGTCCCTGGGGCAGGTGCTGGATGCCCTCGAGGCGGAAGGGGTTGACGATAACACTGTGGTCATGTTCACATCGGACAATGGCCCGTGGCTCTCATACGGGAACCATTCCGGCTACACCCCCTATCGGGAAGGCAAAGCAACCTCGTTCGACGGAGGGACCCGCAGCGCCTGTGTGATGAGCTATCCCGGCGAAATCCCCGCCTGCACAGTTTCAGAGGACATCTTCTGCTCGGTGGATATACTCCCGACTTTCGCACGACTGGCCGGCCTCAGTGATCTCGACTTCCCCATTGACGGCTCTGACGTGTGGGATGTGATCCGTGGTGACGAAGGGGCGGAGAACCCGCACGAATACTACCCGTTTTCCACCGGCCGGACGTTTGAAGGAGTCATATCGGCGGATGGGCGATGGAAGCTGCACCTGCCTCACAGTTACAGAACTCTGGCCGAGGTCGGCCACGATGGTCAGCCCGGCCGCTATGAGGAGGACTTCATTGACCTGTCGCTGTTCGATATGGAGAATGATCCATACGAGACGACCAGTGTCGCCGACCGGCATCCCGAGGTGCTGGAACGACTGAAGCGGCTTGCCGGGGAGCATAAGGACAAATGGTATTCCGAGTAATGGCCCGCCGACGATCACATGATCACGATGGGCCCTCGATCTCCGAAACGACCGCCTGTTCCAGTTCCGCACTGTCCACAATATCCACCCTGCTCCAGAAAGGCTTCATCACAATGGTGCGCAGGGTGGTATCCACACCCGATCCGCGCAATTCGGCCAGGGCAGTCTCAGTATCTTGCCTCAACTGCTGGTTGAACGAAACCTGAATGAGAGATATGCGTTTCAGATCCGCCCGATCGGGGAGATGCAGGTTGAGGTTCTGCAGGGCATCAAGGGTTTCCCGACGAACCGGGTATCCATCCAGATCCAGAATATCCCGGGCGTCCTCCCCCTCCGCATCGCCGCTTCCGGTCATCATCCGGCGCAGTTTTTTCCGCTGGACCATTCTTTCAAAATACTTTTCCCCGTCCACGATGGGTTCAATCAGAATCGCCGCATCGGCACCCGGCAGACGGGGTTCGGCCTCCAGGGCCAGAGTGGCCCCGAACCGCAGCCCCACCACCGTGAGAACCTCGGCGCCGGTTTCCGAGAACACACATTCCCCTGCAGAAGCTATGTCGGCGATCCGCGAGGCCACAGTGGCGTCCACAAACGCCCCCGGGCTCTCGCCACATCCGTGATAATCGAACCGAAGCACCGGATATCCGTTCCGGGCCAGAGCACGCGACATATCCGCAAGTACCCGCCATGCACTCTTTCTTTCATCCCCGAATGGAGGACACACCACTACAGCCCTGGTCCTCGATCTCTCTGGAACGGGCTGATGCAACATGCCCGCCAGCTTTCCCGTCTCAGAACCGATATATATCTGCCGTTCCTGCACGTGTTTTTCCCTCCGTCCGGCGATTGACTACCATCCTCATACTACCGGTCAATATACCGCATCTCGTAACCGGCATCCTGGTATGCGGAGTATCGGGTCCGGCTGTTCTGCCGACATGCTTCGTCGTAAACCACCGCCAGATCAAAAATATAGGGGAATCTTTCGAACCCCGGCAATACATCCTCTCCGCCGACTTCAAACAACACATCCGCCTTCTTCACATCCTGTCCAGATTCGTATATGATCACCGGCTCCAGAATGGGCTCCTGAGCCTGCGAAGCGCGGACATGCGGCAAAAACGCCATGTCTTTGAAAGTCCACATCTTCCCGTCCAGCCGGTCAGCATCTTCAGGATCCGCAAGATGTACAGCGACGGTTTTGCCCTTCGTGTAACATTTCAGCGTCCACTCGCAAACCGTGCGGAGCCGATCCTCAGCTGAATGGACGGCGATGAACTGCGCCACACGCTGACTATCTGCGCTCATATTGTCCTCCGAAGGAAGCATACCGGTTCACCAGCCGGAACTCCGCCTTTGAGGCCTGCCCGACCTCCCCGGCGTGGCAACACATCATATCCATTGTCGCAACTCACATTGTGCAAGGTGCTCCATTCACTATTGGTTCTGCCCGTGGGCACGCGGGGTACTACTGATCCTGCTGGATCAGGCTCATGGCCTCCGACCTCGTGGCCTGATTGTCCCGGAAGATCCCCCTCACCACGCTCGTTACGGTAATCGAACCCGGCTTCTGAACTCCCCGCATCGTCATGCACAGATGTTCGGCCTCCAGAACAACCATCACGCCTTTTGGGGCAAGAGTTTCCATAAGACTATCGCCTATCTGACGGGTCATCCGCTCCTGGACCTGGAGCCTGCGCGCATACATCTCCACCATACGGGCAAGTTTGCTGATACCGGTAATCCGGTTGTTTTCGGGGATATAGGCCACATCCGCGCTGCCGTGAAAAGGTAGAAGGTGGTGTTCACAAAGCGAATAAAAGGGGATCCCACGGACCAGGACTATCTCATCAAATGTTTCTCCTTCAAGCACCTTAATGACTTCGGCGGGATCCTTATGAAGACCGGCGAGGACTTCCTCATACATATCCGCCACCCTCCGCGGGGTCTCGGCCAACCCGGGGTCCTCCGGATCATAGCCCATCCCCTCCAGAAGCATTCTCACACCGCCCTCCATCTTCTCTTTGTCGAAACTCACTAACAGCCTCCATATTGCGTGTTTTTACGTTTGTATCCCGTCACGGGCGAACCGACGCGAATGGATCCACCATATTTCTGCCGCCCGGCTACTGATTCCCACCCATATGACGCTCGCTCAGAACCTCCGCACGGTAGATCACGTCCTTCATATCGCGCACGGCCTGCTGGATACCGGTAAACACAGAACGTGACACAATGCTATGGCCGATATGAAGCTCATGCGGTGAGAGCCGCTGCACGATTGGCCCAACGTTATCATAGGTCAGCCCATGTCCGGCGTTGACAGTAAGTCCGAGCTTCCGTCCGGTGGCCGCAGCACCGGTCAATTCTTTGAGATATTTCCCACGCTGATGGCGATCAGCATTGGCCCACTGTCCGGTGTGAAGTTCCACAAAGTCAGCCTCAACCTGAGCGGCGGTTTCCAGCTGTTCCTCATCGGGATCAATGAACAGGCTCACGGGAATACCTCGCTGGCGGAACTTCTCCAGCGTATCTCCCACTTTGCCGGACTGGCCCGTCACATCCAGGCCACCTTCGGTGGTCACTTCCTGGCGCCGCTCGGGAACCAGCGTCACCATATCCGGTCCCACCTCCACCGCAAAGTCAATGATTCCCTTCTCCATGGACATCTCAAGATTCAGCTCACAGGATACCGTCCTCTTCAGCAGCTTCAGATCTCTGTCGGTAATATGCCGGCGATCGGCCCGCAGATGCACCGTTATAAGGTCCGCACCGCCAAGCTGTGCCTCCGCCGCCGCCCAGACTGGATCAGGCTCATACGTTTCTCGAGCCTCCCGTATCGTGGCCACGTGGTCCACATTAACACCCAGTAAACTCATGGACATCTCCTTTTTCTCTCGTTTGCCCTATTCCGAATATATCATGTCTGTCAGTCTACAGCTGTGAGAATATCTCTGACACATTTTCACAGATGTTCGCCGGACGACGCAACTGAACTAAAATCAAGCATCATGGGTCATTCGGACCACGTTGTCCTTGCTGACAGATTCCGAGTATGTGGCCGATAAAGTGCCTCATTTTATGATACCGTACCCTGCGCCGGTCCGTTTATGATCCGCCACGATGATGCGGAAAGAATAAGACACCGGATCCTTTGCATCAGAGCTTGGTTATTCCTGTTATACTTCGTGAGCGGCCCACTAAAAAGAGTCTGGTTTTAATTTTTGCACCGTTCTTTTTAGCTCATATTTTACTCAGCATCACTTACAGACGAGCCTGATACTCTCACTTCAATATTCGTGCAGGAAGCTACGGTGAATTATCCGTAAAATCCGAGCTAAGCGGTCCGAACTAAGTCCTTTCTGGTTTTTTCCCAGGGACCAGATTGTACCTCTTCCGCTTAGATTTTGCTCTTCTGGGTTTTATTTACGCTGCAGGAACAAATAACGCTAAAGTTGAAAGCGGTGGCATGGCCACCGCACTCCAAAGAGGCTTCGCCTCATGACAACCCGCGTTGGCCGTGAATTTCCACCTGCGCGAAGCGCTTTTGGCTTTCGCACCATTAAGCGGCATGAAATAAGTGCGTTCCGGTCTTTTTTAGCCCCAGCGGAACCCTGCAGAGAGACAATCTGAGTATGGACTATATGAGATGGCTCCACGCGCCAAAACCTTATGATATTTATGCAGGACTGCTTAAGCACATCCGGGTTACTGAGGATTTTCCAACACCGCGGTGATTTTCTCCGGTTGCACCGACTGTACCCGCACATTCCGTGAATCAGCAAGCCGCACATTGACATCTTCCTTGTACATGGCCCGTTCCCCGGGCTCAACATCTTCATCGGCAAGGCTCGCTATGTCCAGGTACACTATCACATCGGTCGGTTCTACGGATGCAATCTCCGCTGCGGAACCCGAAATAACAACGGAGACCTCGTTTTCTTCCTCGGGGATGGTGACCCTGTAGGGAAAATTTCTGGGTTGCAGGATATTGATCGGCACATTGTCGATAGTCCGCGTGCTATCCTCACGCCTTATGCTCACGTGCACCACGACTCTCTTCTGGTCCGATTCAATGTTCACAGGCACTTCCGTGCCGTCCTCCATCTCTATGGTATTGCGGAGCTGAAGGGGGACGGTACGTCTGAAACTCTCATACGCATCCCATAACGGCACCGCCTGGGCGGATATGCTCTCCATCTCATCCAGCACCGATTCCGGACCCGTAACCTCCACCTCCGAAGGAACTGCCTTGAAATCCTCCACCCGGTATCCATCCTGAGGAACACCCGTCAGCTGAACGTCCACGGGCAGGGCCCGGGTGACAATCCGGCTGACCTTCAGCTGCAACTTCTCCGGACGTATATCCATTGCCGATAATCGCACGCGATCGGATTCGGGTATATTGAACCATGCCGGATCCACCTCGATTTCAAGATCTTCTCCACGGACATCCTCTTCGCCCAGCGGCACCTCCAGGCGCAAATTATTAAGCGTGGCCTCCTCCTGTCGGCGCTCGATAAGGTACTGAGGACCTTTCAGGCGCACCTGTACCTGCTCACTGCTCTGATATACCAGCTCATACCGTTCTGGAGCCTGCACGTCCACCGGGACCCGCAGAGTCACCTCATCCTGGAGCTGACTGCTCCCGTAGAACCAGATCCCGATGGCGATGATAAGCGCCACCACCTTCAGGTGAAAATGGCTGACTACGGCTCTGATCAGTTTATCCATCATTGTCTCATAATCTCATTTCACGACCTGCGCTGGTATGTGCGGTAAACTATCCGATTACTCTCCCACAATGGGTTCGGTGGCAATATCTTCAAGGGCCCTTCTGAGGGCACTCTCGTCCAGATCCTGCTGAATGGCCCCGTTGACCGCCAGAGAAACCCGTCCCGTCTGTTCGCTCACTATAATCACGATGGCATCGGATTCCTCACTTATGCCGATACCCGCTCTGTGACGCGTGCCGAGATCCGAGGAGAACCGGGGATTATCCGTCAGGGGGAAAAGGCATCCCGCCGCTGATATCCTCTGATTGGAAATAACAATCGCCCCATCATGAAGTGGCGTGCCCGGCCAGAATATCGTCTTGATCAGTTCCGCGGTGATCTCGGCATCGAGCCTCACCCCGCGTTCCACGTAGCTTCGCAGACCGACCTGCCGTTCAATCGCTATCAGACCGCCTATTTTGTCCCGGGACAGGCTGAACGTGGCGGCCACAAGCTCGTCCGTGACGCTCTGATGGGGGCGGAAAAACATGCTGAACACTGGATTCTGCCCCAGCCGTATCAGAGCCCGCCGTATCTCGGGTTGAAACAGAATAAACACCGGCACACCCAGCACGGGAGCAAGCCGCGTCAGAAGCCAGTTGACGGTCTCCAGCGGGAGCCAGTGAGAAACGAGAACGGTCAGCACCATGATACCGGCTATAAATACTGTCAACCCCCTCAGGATGCCCACTCCCCGCGTTCCCTGCAACACACGCAGGAAAACATAAATCAGCAGGAAAATAATGAACACCTCAAACGCCGCCGTAAACAACAGCCCACCGCGGGTCGCCACCCAATTCTCGATCTGGTAAATCAGTTCACTCACTTTAACCACTCTGACCCCTGCCGAATAGCCTCACATACCAGCACCGTATCAAGCGTCGGGGCCACATCGTGCACACGCACCATATGGCAGCCGGACATAACCGCAGCTGTGACCGTGGCAAGGGAACCGTATAGACGCTCATCCGCCCCGGCGTCAAGAATCTCTCCAAGAGTTGATTTTCGGGAGGTCCCCACCATAACCGGACAACCGAGATCATGAAAGGCATTCAGCCTGCGCAACAGTTCAAGGTTGTGCTGGGGGGTCTTCCCAAATCCAAAACCGGGATCCAGAAATATCCTCCCCGGATCCACACCGTGGCGTTCAGCACAGTCCAACCGGCGCTCCATCCAGGCAGCCACATCCTGGACCACATCCTCATAGGATGGGTTCTCCTGCATATTCTGCGGACGCCCCTGCATGTGCATAAGGCAGCACCCGACTTCCGATTCGGCCACAACATTCGCCATCTCCGGATCGGCACGCATACCGCTCACATCATTCACCATGTCCGCTCCGCAGCTGATCGCCTCACGGGCCACGTCGGACTTCTGGGTGTCCACACTGATGGGCACATCGGTCTCGGCCGCAAGCTCCTCAATCACCGGAAGGACGCGGCGCATCTCCTCATCCACCTCCACCGGCTCACTTCCGGGCCGCGTGCTCTCCCCCCCCACATCGATAATATCCGCCCCCTCCGCCTCCATCATCTCCGCGTGTTCAACGGCAAGATCGGGCCGGAAAAACTCCCCTCCGTCGCTGAACGAATCCGGAGTAACGTTGAGAATCCCCATGATCAGAGGACGATCCGTAGAATCAAGCACCTTCCCGGAGGGAAGGTCCACTGAGAAAGACGGACGCTCAACCCATGGCCCTTCTGCACG
>JBKHGK010000071.1:0-7976 GCA_046539705.1 Candidatus Brocadiia bacterium
GGGTTAAGATCACAGCACATATCCGGGAGCCCGTTGCCGTCATACTCCCGGAGTCCCATGGTCCCAATTCTTCCCCGCTACCGGAACCTTGACGCCACTGAGCTGATGCTCTATTCTCTCGGGTCAAATCAGATGGAATTGGCGGGTCAGAGGGAACTCGAGATCCCGCTTCGGACCGGCTGGCCCCGGCCGCGAATCAGGAAAATGGGTTACCTCCATTCTTTCGAGGAAGGACGATCGTTTTGCTGAATCAAGTCCAATCGCCAGTCCGCCACGCTGAGTGGGCCGAGGGATTGCCCGTCATCTTCTTTTGTGCACCCGTATTCCCGGATCCTGAGAACTGAGGGTAAAAGAAGGGAAGCGATCAGTGAGCGAGAAACAGCATTCGGGCGAAGAAGCGGAGGAGATCACATGTTTCCAACTCTACAGGATATTCTTCGGCATAGGACTGATGACTTTTGGCGGCGGGTTCGCCATGGCGACCGTCGTGCGACACGAACTTGTATTTAAACGCGGCTGGCTGACGAAACGGGAGTTTGTCAACAGTTTGTCCACCGCCAGCGCCGTGCCGGGGGCCATAGCCGTGAATCTGGCCTTCATGGAGGGGTACAAACTAAAAGGCTTAAAAGGGGCCTTTTCCGCCGCCTTGGGGCAGGTATGTCCCTCCGTGATAGTCATTTTGCTGGTGGCCCAGTTCGCCCAACCCTATTTTGATCGCCCCTTAGTGTCCGCATTCCTCAAAGGGGCCGCAATTGGCGTGGCCGGACAGATCGGTTTTGCCGCCTACAGTTTTGCCCACCATCTGCGACGGGTATGGGAGAACGCATTGGTCTGTCTAATCGCCCTGCTTATGGTCCTGTGGGGAGTCCATCCGGTTTGGGCCATTGTAACCGCCGCCGGAATGGGATATCTGATAATGCACAAACGTATGCTCCGACGTCCCGAAGAGGAAAGGGAGGAGGACGAAGAAAATGAGGAAGAGGAATGATCGCTCCCCGCATCTTATATCTACAGATTGCAAAGAGGCTGTTTACCCTGACTGATAACGTGGTTAGAACTCGAAGTCGGAGGAGACCCTGACGATGGAAAAACTGCTTCTGCTTGCGATGAGTTTTGGGATAATCGGCATCGGTGCATACGGCGGGGGGATAGTGACCGTCCCGCTGATCCAGCATGAACTGGTCAACAAACAGGAACTGCTGACGATGGAACAGGTCTCCCAGATAGTGGCCATCGCCCAGATGACCCCGGGGCCCATCGCCGTCAATGCCGCCACTTTCGTTGGTTTTGCAGTATCAAGCATACCCGGGGCCCTCATCGCCACCGGTATTGTCATTTCACCGGCCCTGATCATTCTGACGATCTTTACGTTTTTCCACAGCAAAGGGGAATCGAACGAGCATTTCCGGCGGATCAGAGCGGGGCTGCGGGCGGGGGTGATGAGTCTGCTGATCTTTGCCACCTATTCCTACGGAGAGCGTGTTGTGGAGGGTTGGTTTGGCCTGGCCATGGCTGCAGTGGCATTCCTCGTACTCACCATTTTCGAGGGGAAAGTACACCCACTCGGGGTCATCATTACATGCGGCCTTATCGGCATAGCCGTATTCTGATCTGCGCCTCTCATAAATCCGGAAAAGGTAGTCAACAATCGGCCGGCTCGGCGAGGCTCGAATACAGTTGTTGCCGTCTTTTCACTGCTCTTTTTCCCAGTGTCCGTGATACTGTCCTCTGCGGTTCCCAAGCCCGGCCTGGTGTTCAAGATTGAGCCCCTCGCTATGTCCCGGGAGGTATCTGCCCGCCCCGTACCGATGCTGCGCATAGGGATCATCCAGTTCGATCATAAGCTCCCAGAGCGCGTCGCGGGTATTACGAACGGCATCGGCGTAATCCGGATCGTCGATGACGTTGTGCACCTCGGCGGGATCCTCCTGCAGATCGTAGAATTCGTCCATGGCAAATCCGTTAAAGACGTATTTATACCGCTGACCTATGGCGATACGCTGGGTATAGATGAACTCCCCTCCATAATAGCAGTTGAGAATATGGGATGGCATATTTTCATCCCCCTGCCGGGGATCGTTCAGTAGCGGAGTGAGATCCTTTCCGTGTTCATACGGCAGGGGCTCCGCCCCACCCTGAGCTACGAAGGTATGTGCCCAGTCGTGCAGGTGGACCAGCTGATCCGTCTTTGAACCGGCCGGGATGAGCCCCGGCAGTCTGGCAATCATCGGTATCCGATGTGCCTCCTCATATGGCATCCAGCCCTTTATGAACATCCGGTGGGCGCCGAGAAGGTCTCCGTGATCGGCCGTCAGTACCACGAGCGTGTTATCCGCGTCGCCGGATTTATCAAGCGCATCAAGGACCTGGCCTATACAGTAATCAAGCTGTTCACAGTATGCATAATAGTGGCGGATACCCTCCCGGAAGTCCTCCTCGCTGAGTTGCCTCCAGCACTCGGCCTCCCTCCGCAGCATATCCGGCTTATCCTCAAAAGATTCCTCGTAATAACTCTCCGGTAGCTCTATGTCCTCTGGATCGTAACGTTCCAGAAATTGTTCGTAGGGATAATAGGGATCATGGGGCTGCGGGAAATGCACTTCCAGAAGCCAGGGGCTCTCATCATTGCCGGCCATCTCGCCGATCTCAGCGGCAGCCGCCCGGGCCAGACGCGCCTCGTGGCTTTCATCTATGTTACCGTGCATGGTCCCCCACATCGGAAACTCGCTCCCGCCGGGCCACGTGACGGACTTTACGTCGGCCAGTTCCATATCGCCCGGCGATGCGACGGGAACTTTTTCGTATCCGAAATCGGCCGGCCCGCGCAGTGTACTGGCATGCCATTTCCCCGCATACGCGGCCCTGTACCCCGCTTCAATAAGGCGCTCAGAGTAGGTGACCACGTCCTCAAACATATCCGGATGCACTGATTCCGGGACGTGTACCTGATTGAAGACGCCGTTATGCCACGGGTAAGCCCCGCTGAGAAGCATGGCCCGGGCCGGGCAACACAGACTGATGGGGGTGTAGCTCCGGTCAAATCGCATCCCCTCCTCCGCAAGCCGGTTGGCATTGGGCGTCCGGCAGGGAGAACGATCACAGATGGTGTTCCAGTTCAGGTGATCACCCGTAATGAGCAGTATGTTCGGCCGTTCGTCGGGCATGTTTTGGGACTCCTTTTTCCGTCTTCGGTGAAACTCCGGGATACGCGTAGTTTGCACGCTGTATAATTACACTCCACCGGTTGCCGATCAAGTGAACAGCCGCAAAAAGCCTCGCTACAAGCAGATCACCCTGCTGCGGGCAATCACGGCTGCCGAAGTGCTGGAAATGCGGGGCTTCAGCCCCCCGCCGTACACATATCTCATTCCACAACCTCAAGCCCGTTTCTCGGCCTCATACCACTTCCAGTGTCGCCGTCACCGCCCCGGCGGACTCGTCGGTGGGCTGTCCACCGCCAATGCTGATCTCGAACTCCCCGGATTCCACGAACGGGTTACCCGCATCGTCGAATGCCGCAAACTGACGGGGGGTAAGCCGACATGAAACGGTCCGTGTTTCACCGGGCCTCAGATGGACCCGCCGCACTCCTTCAAGGTGAAGACGCGGGACCGGCACCGAGGCCTCCAGATCACTGACGTAAAACTGGACCACCTCCTCTCCGGCACGACCGCCGGTGTTGGTCACCTCCGCGCTGATCACAACCGACTCATCTGCATTAATTGATTCGGAGGAGAGGGTTATATTGGAATAGTCGAAACTCGTATAGCTCAGCCCATACCCAAACGGATAGAGGGGCTCGGCTTCCATGAAGCGATACGTGTGTCCCTGCATATCATAATCACGGAACGGCGGCAGATCATCCACACTGGCCGGGAAGGTAACCGGCAGCCGGCCGCTCGGGCTGTAATCACCGAAAAGCACATCCGCGATGGCATGGCCGCCCTCCTGTCCCGGATACCAGGCGTTGATTATGGCCGGCAGGTTATCCTCGGCCCAGTTGATCGTGACGGCACTGCCGGTCAACAGCACCAGAACCACTGGCGTTCCGGCCTCATGCAGTTCGCGCAGCAGTTCCTCCTGCACGCCGGGCAGCCCCAGAGTGCGGCGGTCACCCTGTTCCTCCGACATGTCCGCGTCGCCCTCCTCTCCCTCAATTCTCGGGGACAGGCCCATACAGGCGATCACGACGTCGGAATCTTCGGCCGCGCGGACGGCGTCTTCAAATTCCTCTCTCTCATCGCTCGCAAGATCACATCCCTTCAGGTGGACCACGTTCGTCCCCGCGCTGACCCGGCTCATCACCCCCTCAAGCGGCGTGGTATATTGGGAGGGATATCCGTTGTAGTTCGCCAGGAGGACGTCACGCGAATCCGAATTCGGGCCAACCACAAGGATCTGTTCCTGGTCGTCATCGAGGGGCAGACAATCATCCTCGTTTTTCAGCAGCACGATCGATTCTCTGGCCATCTGGCGGCTGATAGCGGCGTGTTCCTCACACCCCACCACCTCGGCCGGGATGCTGGCATAGGGCACCTGCTCGGGCGGATCGAACATACCCAGCTTGAACCGTGCCCTCAACACGCGGCGCAGCGCACGATCCACGGTTTCCTCGTCGATAAGCCCTTCCTGCACGGCATCAATAGTGGCCTGAAACGTCTCGCCACAGTTCAGGTCGCAGCCGTTTTCCAGTGCCATCGCGGCCGATTCCGCCGGTGTCTCCGTAACCTTATGGTTTTCATGAAAATCAGCAACCGCTCCACAGTCGGACACCACATAGCCCCGGAAGCCCCATTCATCGCGCAGGATATCCTGCAGCAGCGTTTTACTCCCACAGCATGGTTCGCCGTTCGTGCGGTTATATGCCCCCATCACCGACCAGGCCCCACCCTGCTGCACGCACTTCTGGAAATGCGGCAGATATGTCTCTCGCAGGTCCCTCTCGTTTACCTCCGCATTGAAATGATGGCGTTCGCTTTCCTTGCCGCTGTGGACGGCAAAATGCTTCGGTGTGGCCACCAGCTTCAGGTACTTTTCGTCATCACCCTGAAGGCCGCGGATAAAGGCAACGCCCATTAATCCGCTCAGGAACGGATCCTCCCCGTATGTCTCCTGCCCCCTGCCCCATCGCGGATCGCGGAAGATATTGATGTTGGGGGTCCAATATGTGAGCCCAAAATAACGCCGGCGATTCCCCTGCCTCTGAGCCTCATGATGTTTAGCCCGGGCCTCATCGGAGATCACAGTGGCAACCTCATACATGAGGTCCTCGTCAAACGAGGCCGCCATGCCTATAGCCTGAGGAAAAACCGTCGCCCGGCCGGCCCGTCCAACTCCGTGGAGACATTCATTCCAGTAGTCATACTCGGGTATACCCAGCCGCGGAATGGCTGGTGCATCGTTGCAGAGCTGTCCGACCTTTTCTCCCAGATTCAGGCGCCCAACAAGATCGTCCACACGCTGATCGATCGGGAGACTGCTGTCACGAAAGGGCATTTCTTCACTCATGACCCATCCTTCCTTTCTATTGCACGTTTCACCTTATCGACGTTTCCCGGTGGCCAATGGTATAGCGGATAAAACCGCGGATCAATCGTGCCTGAGGATAAAAACACGCTGTGGCCCGTTTCCAGCTCCGGTGCCAGCCGGTTACCGGTAACCTCAAGCCCGGATACCTCACGAGTGGTCGGTGCGACAGATGTGAAAGCAGCAATGCGAAGCATCCGGTAGAAGACGTTTTCCCGCTGCATATAGTCCTCCCCCCAGTGTTCACGCACCCAGTATGCCTGATCCGGGTCGGTCACCAGACGCATCGCAACCTCAATCGTCTCCCGGGCGTATTCCTTCGGCTCCACCTCCATCAGACTCGGATCCAGTTCCCAGGCTTTCTGAAGCGATTCGACCGACCAGAGGTAAAAAACACTGCCGAACAAAGGCCATTCGGTGCCCGATATGTCATCGGTGGACAGAGTCGTCGCATCCTCGGATCCCACCCGTTCCTGCGCCCATTCACCATACTTCGGCGTAAGACGATAAAACAGGCGAACGGCGGCTCGGGGTATGCCCGGTTCACCGATGGCGCGATCCGATATATCCGAGATGACGATACCCGCGGGCACAATCAGCCAGTAAGTTGCCAGCCCCGCCAGGATGAGCGCATTGACGAATCCGATGGTGGCCATCGTGCGATTCTCAGATAAACCGCGGCGCAGGAAATTGATTACACCCCGCATATTACCAATTTTTCTTTCTCTCATTGAATACTCCTCCAGAGCCACCCGGCTGCGGATCCGATTTACCCAACATTCGGTAGTCGTTACACTCAGTATACCGAAGGTAAAACGCAATCTTAAATCGGAACGTACCAGAGGAGTTTTCCATGTCCTCCAGACGGCCAAATATCCTGTTCTGTCTCGCCGATGATGCCGGTATGCACTTCGGCGCCTATGACTGCCGGTGGGTCAATACGCCCGGATTCGATCGGGTGGCACGTGAAGGACTCCTGTTCTCCCGAGCCTTCACACCGAACGCGAAATGTGCGCCATCGCGCGCATGCATTCTCACGGGCCGCAATTCCTGGCAGCTGGAGGAAGGAGCCAATCACCAGACTCACTTCCCGGCCAGGTTTACCACCTGCTTTGAGGCCCTCCATGAGCATGGATACTTCGTGGGCCATACCGCAAAAGGCTGGGCTCCCGGCGATCCCGGTACGGTTGGGGGAGAACCGAGACAACTGACCGGTCCCGCGTATAACGAACGGAAATGCACCCCGCCCCCGACGATCAATAACTGCGATTATGCGGCCAACTTCGCCGATTTTCTGGATGACAGACCGGAGGACCAACCCTTCTGTTTCTGGTTCGGCTGCACCGAACCACACCGTCCCTATGAATACGGCTCCGGTGCTGAACGAGGCGGAAAAAATACGGCGGATATCGACGAAGTATACGAAATATGGCCCGACAACGAGGTGGTACGGACCGATCTGCTCGATTACGGATTTCAGATCGAGCATTTCGATCGTCACCTGTGCGCGATGCTCGACGAACTCGAACGACGGGACGAACTGGATAACACGCTGGTCGTGGTCACATCGGACAACGGAATGCCATTCCCCCGCGCCAAAGGTCAGGAATACTACTATTCCAATCACCTCCCGCTGGCTGTTATGTGGCGCGACCGGATCGTCAATCCGGGCCGAACCGTCCGGGAGTTTGTCAGTTTCATCGATTTCACACCCACCTTTCTCGACGCCGCGGGGATCGGCAACGAGGACTCCGGTATGCAACCGATAACCGGCCAGAGCCTGATGGACATCATCAACGACCGGCCGGGCAAACAAACCGATAAGGATCGAGACCACGTTCTTATCGGCAAGGAGAGGCATGATCTCGGTCGCCCGGACGACGTCGGATATCCCATCCGCGGTATTTTCCAGGACGACTATCTGTATCTGATCAACTTCGAGCCCGACCGCTGGCCGGCCGGCAATCCCGAAACCGGTTATATGAACTGCGACGGAAGCCCCACCAAAACCGAAATCCTCAAGGCGCGCCAGAACCCGGAAACCCGCCGGTACTGGGAGTGGTCCTTCGGGAAACGGCCCGAGGAGGAGCTTTACTGCATTGCCGACGACCCCGCCTGCATCCGCAATCTCGCCGGCTCGGCCGGGTACGATGAGCTCCGCCGGGATATGAGACAACGGCTCACACGGGAGCTCGGGGCGCAGAATGACCCACGAATACAGGGAAACGGCGAGATCTTTGACAGCTATCCCACCGCATCCGTCCGGCTGAAAAGCTTCTATTCCCGTTTCATGGATGGAGAGCTGGAGGCTCCCGGATGGATCAATGAATCGGACGTGGAGGAGATTCACAAGCATGACAGCGACAAATGAACCGGCCCGGCGCATAGCCCGTACATTTCACGAGTCGTCAGTGCGCCATATATAAGAACAGACAAGGGCGCTCGTCTTC
>JBKHGK010000072.1:0-7907 GCA_046539705.1 Candidatus Brocadiia bacterium
ACTCCGGCTGGTGGTTGCCATCCGGGCTGACGGGGAACTGGAAGATCTCGTGCTCCCCTCCGGCCTGGCGGTTGCGGGCCAGCAGCACGGACGCATCCTCCGGCGGTCCCTCCAGCCCGACATCCTCCCACGGAATGGCCACCTCGGCGGTCCAGCCCTCCCCGTCCTCCACCTGAGTGGCCGCGCGCAGGCCTTCCAGGTCGACATCGGCGTCGAACTTTTCGGCATCCTGCAACGTGGCCCCGGCATTGACGATGACCTGAAAGTAGCTCTCGCCATCTCCCGTTGGGTCGAGCAGGATCTCCACCGAATCGTCCTTCCAGACGTTATCATCCCGTCCCTCCGCTTCCCGCTTGAGCTTCTGGGTCTCAGATTCCTCGCACCGGAAGGCCACGTAGAGTGCGTCCGCATCGTAGCTGAGCCAGGCCGTCGTTTCCGGCTCTATGCTCCGCGCCCGGTCCATCCGGCCGAACCCTGCAATATCGGCATTGCGATCCCACGCCGTATCATTCAGGCGGCCGTCCAACTCCGGAGCGCTGTCAGTTCCTTCAGGAGCCAGCACGGGCAGATCTTCAATCAGATCCAATCTCAGAGTCCTCGTTGCTGATATCGGTTTTCGGTTTTCCCCGTCTGCTGCTCCCGATAATTTCAGCTCAAGATCAATTTCCGGCAGGGGATAGCGAACATCTCCGGAGGCACATGAGGCCGAAATCTGGACTTCAGAGATCCGTCCCGGTTCAACGGTGTCGGAGGCAGGAGACGTGTCAATATTCCAACCCTTTCCGACATCATCGGCCGGTACGAGGTCGAATTCAAGATCCCGGCGAAACCTCATGTTTGGGACTTGAAGGAGGTATTGATGGCGTTCACCGTCGGTTTTGATGTGACTGTCTATGCGGGCCGGCTCCAGACCTGACACCAGATCTTCCAGCAACAGGTCGGGGGATCCCAGATCTTCGGCCAGAATCTCTCCATCGGCGCTCTCAACCCATCCCCTCGCCACTTCCGGCGTTTGGTCCTCGGTCTGGATAAGCAGACGCCCCATAAACTTGCGACCGTCCTCCAATTTCAGGGGCAGCTCGGTCTCATCAAACACCACAGTTATCGTACGGACGGGCTGGTGGGGCCATTTCACTTTTATCCGGGCCATCCCCTCCGGCGCTTCCATCCATTCCACCTCCGGGCTGGGGGGAGTTCCCAATCCAGGCGTAATAACCCAGCCGAACATTGCTGCGTCGTGCATCGGTCCGTCGTAGACAGCCGCGGTTGCCGGTCCGGCCTCTCCATAGCTACTGCTGTACCAGCCCTGCGGCACGGGCTCTTCCTGTCCGCGTATCAGATCAAGCTCCCAGTCCATCCCGCCGGCGGGCGTGAGGCGGATATTCCCGGCGTCCTCATCGGTCGTAATCACTGTCTGCCCCTCTTTCTGGACCGTGACGTCGGGATGGTAGTGCCAGAGGGGCTGTATGGAATGTTCTCCCTCGGCCACCATGCGATCCACCACCACCCAACCCAAACCTCTCAGATATACCACGGCTCGATCATGACTGCCTGGCTGTTCTCCGTTATTCGCTCCCTCCGGGGCTTCGTAGCCATCGGAAAAAGTTTTGAGAGCGAAATCAAAGTTCTCCGTGATGCGATTCTGCACGTGCGGATTTTCCGCACGCTGCTGGGCGGGCAGCTGCCCTTCTCCATTCAGCAGCACGGTATTATGGCCACGGGTATGCGCCGCATAATCATCGCGGAATTGTTCAGCGAGGTCTCCGGAATATGCAAAACGTCCACTATCCACAAGAACACCCCGTCCATTGGCGAAAAATGAGAGATGAAGGGCATCATTATGTTGATGACCCGTGCCCCATGGTCCCACGTCGAAGAAGCTCCAGTGAGCATCTTCCTCCCAGCCGCTGCGGCTTATAAGCTGTCCGGCCCAGGGGTAGAAGCGGCTCGGTGGGTCTTCGGGACGTTCGCCCTCCCGTCCGTTTGTCGCAATATACAGCCAGTCCGGCCTGGAGAATTGCTCCGCCGTGCTCCGGAGCCTGTCGCTCAGGTTGTCACGATCGGAATCCCCGCTCAGCGGTGTGGTACCATCGGGGCGAAGGGCATAAGCCGCGTAATCCCACATCCGTTCAACCTGGTTTATGTAATCATCCTCGAGTGTTCGGTCGGCCTTTTGGGCAACCTCCCTAAAGGCATCGAAACGCTTCAAAGCCACCATATGATAACCGAACGAGAGTTCGGTCTGTACCCCGTCCGGATAGACCTGTGCTTCAATTTCCCGAATCATGTTATCCCGCGCGAACTGCCACCACGAATCACTCCGCTTGAATTCCGGGAAGGCGGTGGCCAGCGTGCCCAGACCGCGCATCTGCATGGTGGCGAAATTGTGGTTCCGCTTCAGATGATCTTGCGTGTGCTCGGCATGGGCAGGCAGAGTGGCCAGCATCAGCAGACGGGTTGCAGGCTTGAACCGGTCCTCCTCTTGCAGAGCGTAAAATGTCCGGGCCCACTGCGGCAGACGCAACGCCGGTTCCAGCGGACCGGTTCCCCAGGGGGTCAACCGCCCGTCGGCGCAGATGAGCCAGCTTCGCAGATCGGCGTCGAGCCGTTCAATATATCTTCTGTCCCCGGTCGCCTGATAAGCACGGAGAAGGCGGCTCAGGTGGGAATGACGATTCACCCTCGACCTGAATCCCTGATCTCGCTCGGGGCCGGTGTAGGCCCAGGCCGGATGGCCGGCATCATTCCGTGGAATCCGGGCGGTTCCCCCATGACCGCGATATATGTCCTCTTCAACGATCTGTTGCGCTCTTTCCAGAGCGCTTTCGGAAATATCCCCCTCGCCGGGATCCATTTGCTGCTCGCGGAGCCAGGGAACGGTATCGGCCTGTCGGTAATACTCCAGCAACGCTCTGCATGCCGATTCCAGGTCGTCATCCTCCAGTGCCCGCCTCACATCTGACATCCCTTCTCGCGTCAGATCCAACGACTCCAGAAGCCCTCTTATCCGATCGGGATATCTGCCGACCACATCTTCCACAGAGGTGAGTTGCCTCCAGGTTTCTTCCATCGGGGGAGCGTCCTCGGCTAAAGTCTGAACCCGAAAGTTTTCGTAGCGTGCCGAGCGCGTAAACATGTGACGCAGACCGATTCGGCCTTCCCTGACCGGCGGCCAGCCGGATGTGTTCCACCCAAAATACTGAGTTTCACCACCCTCGGGCGTTACTTTCATTAACAGACGTGGGCCGCGTTTGATTACGTCGATATGATGTTTAACACCCGTCTGCCACAGGCCGGTCTCAAAATAATCGGGGGGAACAACGGTGCTATCAAAACTGGAATTTACGGGGATGGGATAACGTCGGACCCGGATATACTCCCGGTCCTCCGCGCCTCGTCTGAGGGCCGCCGGGGTGGGGTGAGCCGCGTAGCTGACGTGCAAAAGATTCATGTTTTCAAAGTATTTCGACATTGTCGGCACCTTCCGCCGGTCAGCCCAGTCAAGTATATCCTCCGAATAGGGCCCGACCCCCGTGCCGGTGGCAAGGATGTAGAGGATGTTCACATAGTGGTCGGCATCGTCCAGCCGGGTGTAGTCGTAGGAGATACGCACATCACCCTCGAAACTCTCCCTGGTCCACAACACGGCATGATGCGCATCGTTACCTTTTTCCGGGCCGGCTGAAAACTCAAATCCACCTTCAATGGTCTTCACAGTGGCGTTTTCCCCGTCCAGATGCCACCTTTGCTGCCAGTTTTCATCGCCCGGTTCGGTGAATGTGGTTTTCCAGGGCAAACTATCCGTTTTCTCGAACATGACCATTTCCTTTGATTTCTGTCCCTGTGATTGTTCACGCGGCTCCGCACCAAATTGACATCCGCTCATTGAGGCGACTAACAAAGTAACCGCTAATATAATCCACAGATGTCGACACATTATATACACGAAAGCCATTCCACAATTTCCCTTACGTTCTGTATCCATTTTTACTGACGCTCCAATTTCAGTGAAGCAAACCAATCCGGCTGGTGGTTGCCATCCGGGCTGACGGGGAACTGGAAGATCTCGTGCTCCCCTCCGGCCTGGCGGTTGCGGGCCAGCAGCACGGACGCATCCTCCGGCGGTCCCTCCAGCCCGACATCCTCCCACGGAATGGCCACCTCGGCGGTCCAGCCCTCCCCGTCCTCCACCTGAGTGGCCGCGCGCAGGCCCTCTATATCGACGTCCGCGTCAAATTTTCTGGCATCCTGCACCGTGCCCTCGGCATTGACATTTACGTGGTAGTAATCGTCGCCCTCACCGGTGGGGTCGAGCAGGATCTCCACCGAGTCGTCCTTCCAGACGTTATCATCCCGTCCCTCCGCTTCCAGCTTGAGCTCCTCGGTCTCCGGTTCCTCACAGCGGAAGGCGACATACAGTGACTTCCGATCATATCCCAGCCAGGCGGCAGTGGCGGGTCTGGGGTTCCGGTCGCGGTCCATGCGTGCGAAGACTCTGGTGGCGGGGTCAGATTTCCACAACCGGTCCTTGAGTTCACCATCTATTGCCGGGGGCTGTTCGGTTCTGTCAGCACTGAGCCGGGGACGGATACCGGGAACGGGGGGATCAAGCGTTATCTCCCTTGACACGCTGCTTTCGCGGCGGTCAGGCTGCTCGGGAACCCGTAATCTTACGGTGAACCGGGGCAGAGGATAACGAGGCCGACCCGGCGTATAGACGGTGGTAATCTCCGGGTCAACAGCTTCCCCGGATTGAATGGTACCGCCGGGCGCCGACACTTCCACGTCCCATCCATCGGCGGTATCACCGGCCGTCTCGATCGTGTATTCCACAGGTCGTTTGAAAGGAATGTTACGAATCGGCAGGGAAAAACGGTGCGTTTCCCGCTCGTCGGTCAACTCCTCCCCGGATTTTTCCACATCGAGCGCCTCAATCATGTTCTGGAGTGTCCGCTCCGCATCCACCGGGTCGCCGGCAATGACCGTACCGTCGGCATCCCTCAGCAAACCGCCGACCACTTCCGGTTCCTCTCCTTCGGTCTCCACCAGCAGGCTGGACTGCAGCATGCGTCCATCGTTCAGTTGCACGGGCAGGCGGGAGCGATTGAGAACGGCCGTGAGAGTGCGGGTTGGCTCGTCTGTCTGCTCAATCCGTACGCGCATGACACCCTCGGGCGCTTCGAGCATCGACACTTCCGGGCCGCTTCCCGCATCGCCTTTACCCTGGTGCGGGAAGAGCAGCCAGCCGAAGGTTGTCGTGCCGGCCTGGACCTCTTTTTCACAAACAGCGGTGTCCGCCGGGTGGACATCACCGTAAGTGGGGCTGTACCACCCCTGAAGGTTCGGCTCTTCCTGGGCGCTGACGACGTTCAAATCCCAGTCGGTTGCCCCGAACGGGAGCATTTCCAGACCAACACCTTCCGGGTTGGTTGCGTGCAGTGTGGTGCCGTCGATTTCCACGGAGCAGTCCGGGTGGAAGTGCCACACCGGGCGGACCCGGCGGGGACGGTCCGTTCGAATCTGATCGAACACAATCCAGTATTCACCACGCAGGTAGAACACGCCGCGGGCGTGGGTCGCCTCCCCATCCAGATCGCGGAACGCCCCCATCTCGCCCATGGCCCAGTCGAATGCGTCGGCCGTTCGATACCGGGTCCGGTCGATGGGGGATTGGACTTCTTTCGGGCCAGTATCCTGGCTGTTGCCGTCGATCAGGATCACGTTCTGACTGCGGGAGTGCTTCACGTAGGGTTTGTGGAACTTGTCGGCGATCTCGCCCTGGTAGGCAAACTTTCCGGTATCCACCAGCAGGTGTTGACCCCGTGCCATCACCGAGAGATGGAGTTTGTCGGGGTGTCCGTGCCCGCCGGTGCCGTAAGGGCCGACATCGAAGAAGCTCCACTGCGCATCTTCATCCCAGCCGCTTCGGCTTATGAGCTGTCCGGCCCAGGGGAAGAAGCGGGAGGGCGGGTCGTCAGGCCGTGCTCCCTTCTCACCGCCGGTCACCGCGTAGAGCCATTCAGGGCGATCGAACACATCCGCTCTTTTCCTCAGACTTCTACGCATATCCCGAAGATCCGAGTCGCCGTTCATGGGCCGCGTGCCATCGGGTCGGATCGCGCCGGCCACGTAATTCCACATCTGTTCCACCTCTTCGCGGTACTCGCCCTCAAAATCCTCTCCTGCCTTCTGTGCAGTTTCCATAAGGCGGGTGAACCGGGCGAGGCTCACGAGGTGGTAATTAAACGTCAGCTCCTTCTGGACCCCGTCGGGATAGACCTGCATGGCAATCTCTTCCACCATGACATCTCGTGCGAAGCTCCACCAGTCTTCGGCCTGTTTGAATTCGGGGAAAGCCAGCCCGATTGTGCCCAGGCCGTTCATCTGCATGGTGGCGAAGTTGTGGTTGCGCGCCAGAGTCTCCTGAATGTAGTCCGCATGACCGGGAATCGCGGCGAGCATCAGCAGGCGTGTGGCGGGTTGGAAGCCGGATTCATCCTGCAGGGCATAGAAGACGCGGCTCCAGGTCGGCATACGGTTGCACGCCTCCAGGATACCGCGTCCGAAACCATCGGGGGCCGGGTCACCGTCGGCCGCCGTCAGCCAGTCGCGCAGATTCAGGTCCAGCTTCTGGAGGTATTTCTCCTTCCCCGTTGCTTCGTACGCACGCAACAGCGTGTTAATATGTCCGTGTCTATTGAGCCGGTTGGCAAACTGGCGGTCGTCTTTCGGGCCCCGGTGCGCCCAGTCCAGGTGCCCGCTCTCGGTCCGCGGCACAGGCCCGGTTGAGCCCGGATGATGGTATACGTCATCCACAATCTCATTGACTCTTTTGAGGGCGTCCTGGCTGATCTCGTGGGCGTGCTCGCGATCGCGCAGCCAATGCCCGGAATCCCCCGTACGGTAGTATTTCAGCAGGGCCTTGCACGCCGCCGCCCGGTCACCTTCTTCGAGAGCCTCCCGCACCGGCCCCAGACCCTCACGGTCGAGCTCCAGCGCCTCCATCAGTGCGTCAATCCGGTCGGGATACGCCGCGACCACATCCTCCACATCAGTCACCGATTTCCAGTTGACCTGATCGGAGTCGGCTGATCGACAAACAGAAACTGTGCCCATAGCAAGAAGTATTCCCGTAAGAAGAAAACTTTTTAGTAATCCGCGCATGACGTAAAAGCCCCATTTTTTGCATTGAAATTGACGATGAAATGAAAAGAACGATCTGCTCGTCAGACGTCGGCCCTTTTGAATGCTAAGAACAAGGCTGTGGGAACCCCGGCCATTCATACGATTGTTCGGGGGGATCTTCAATACCCCGGCCGACGCGCAGATCTCGGATAGGTTCTGAAAAGCCAAACACGGAATGATACCATTAGTATATCCTTAAGATTGGTAACTTCAAACCCCAGAAAAAACCGTCAGGTTGCGTGACGGGCGCGATTCGGCCAGCGCTGCGATTTCAGCGGGAACATGCCAGCAATTTCGCCGGCCCAATCGCGTGTAAAACCACATTTGAGGTGCGGAGACCGGTGGGACGAATATTTGTATACGCGGGATCGCCATTTACAATTAGCGCCGGGTGATCGGCCTGATTCATGCTGTTTTCAGCCCGGGTTCCTTTCTGAGACGACACCAAACGCAGCAATATGCATATGCGCTAACCCGCATATTCCACAAACCTCAAACGTTAATTATTCTAAAAGCAACTTCAGCAAACCTGAATCGCAAAGTCACAGACAGGTTTATAACAAAAAGTGTTTTCAACAGTGTAGCCAACACCGGTTTGGTCCCGCAGTCGCGGGACCGAGCCGTCAGCACGCCATCTATAAGAACAGCCTGCAGTTGGGATATCCGGCGGCCGCGGGACTCCCGCCTTTGGCTGTTCTCATATCTGGCGCACTGACGACTCG
>JBKHGK010000073.1:0-7798 GCA_046539705.1 Candidatus Brocadiia bacterium
ATAAGGGTGAAAAGGTGGGGTCCGCGGAAAAGCGGGCTTAATGTAAGAGCCCACCGCCCCGGCGGCGACGTCGGGGGCATGGCAAACCCCGCCGGGAGCAAGGCCAAATAGAGGAGTACGAGGCGGCCCGTCTCGTTATGACTCCCGGGTTGGCCGCTTGAGGCCATCGGTAACGATGGTCCAGATGAATGATCACCGGGTGACCCCTTCGGGTTGCTCAACAGAATTTGGCTTACTGCCTCCGGTCCTTGCCTGTCACACTGCCGTTCGGATATTTACCGAGGAGAATGCGATCAATATGCAGCGATTATGGGCTCCGTGGCGTATGGAATATATAGAGCAGGTGGACGATGATGAAGGCTGTTTTCTATGTGCGGCCGCAGAGAGTGAGGATGAACGTGAGAAGCTGGTTCTGTGGCGCAATGATCTGTGCTTCTCGCTGCTGAACAGGTATCCCTACAACAACGGGCACCTCCTGATCTCTCCCTATCAACACACCGGTGAGATGGAGGAACTCGGTACGGAGCAGATGGCGGCACAGATGGAAATGTTGCAGAAGTGCCGACGCATATTGAAGGAGGTAATGGCTCCTGATGGATTTAACGTGGGGTTGAATCTGGGTCGGTCGGCCGGGGCCGGACTGGTGGATCATCTGCACTGGCACATTGTGCCCAGGTGGGGTGGAGACACCAATTTCATGGCCGTGACCGGTCAGACCAAAGTAATACCTCAGTCGCTTGAGGAATTATGGGAGCAATTACGTGCAGCGGAGACGGGATCTCCCGGGCAGTGAGTGTATTGTCGTCCCGGGGGGGCGGCGTAACGCATTGTTCGGTGATCAACGCCTTTTCTTTTGGCCTGTGGGAGTTGTTGTCTGATGTTACGTGAGGAGTTCGAAGACAGAGAAAGAGACGAGCTTGCGCCATGGGGGATGAAAAGTGCGGATTCGCGCGGACGGATGCGTGTGGAGCCGGAACACCGGTACAGGACGGTTTATCAGCGTGACAGGGACAGGATTATTCACTCGAAGGCCTTCCGGCGTCTGGAGTATAAGACGCAGGTGTTTCTGAACCACGAAGGGGATCATTACAGGACCCGGCTGACACACACTCTTGAGGTGGCGCAGATCAGCCGCACCATAGCCAGGTCGCTGGGGTTGAACGAGGATCTGACCGAGGCCGTGGCGCTTGCGCACGATGTGGGCCACACGCCGTTTGGCCACAGCGGTGAGCGGGGTCTGCAGGAGGTGATGGAGGGTTACGGAGGGTTTGAACACAATCAGCACGGACTGCGGGTGGTGGATATCCTGGAAAAACATTACCCTGATTTTCCCGGTCTGAACCTCACTTACGAGCTGCGGGAATCAATCGCCAAACACACGACTCCGTGGGATAAGCCCAGCGGGGGTTCATTCCTGCCCGGCCCTCCCCTGCTGGAGGCGCAGGCGGTGGAGCTTGGCGATTCGATTGCGTATGACAATCATGATCTGGACGATGGCCTCACGGCCGGTATCCTGCGGGAAAAACATCTGGATGAGGTGGAGCTCTGGCGCGAAGCCAAAACCAGTGTGGAGAACGAGCATGGGCGTCTGCCGGATGATCAGCAGAGACGTGCCACCATCCGTTACCTGATAAATCTTTACGTCACGGACCTTATTCGGACGAGCCGGGAGAGGTTGCGCCGTTCGGGGGTCGAATCGGCGGAGGATGTCCGTAACCAGGAGGGGAAGTTACTCGGGTTCAGCGATTCTCTTCGGGCCCGCAAGGAGGAACTTGAGGACTGTCTTTATGAGCGGCTCTACCGGGACTACCGGGTTATGACGGTCACCAACAGCGCCCGGCGCTTCGTCAAGGAGATTTTCAAGGAACTTGTCAGCGATCCCCGGGAGATGCCCCCGGAGTATCAGGAGTGGGCCGACGAGGTTGGACTCCGCCGCGCCGTGTGCGATTATGTGGCGGGGATGACCGACAGGTATGCCCAGGACCGGTATCTGCAGATGTTCCAACCCTACCAGAAATTATAATGTAGAGGTCAGAGCGGAACAGGAATCCAGGATTATGGCAGAACTCGTTATAAAACAGGGGCCGGGAAAAGGAGATGAATTTGAGTTGTCCGCCCGGCAGATGAGAATCGGGCGAGATGAGGAGAATGACATACGCCTGGCCGACAGAACCGTGTCTCGCTTTCACGCCCGCCTGGTGGAGCAGGAGGACCGGTGGGAGGTCTCCGATCTGGACAGTCACAACGGGACAATGGTGAACGGGGTGCGTGTGCGTCGGGCCGAGCTGAACCATACCGATGAAATCCGCCTCGGCAATGTCGTGATGATATTTCTCGAGGATGAGGTCACGGATATCAACGTGCTGGCTGATTTCTCCGGGGATGAACCGGAGGTTACGGAGGCGATAGATGTGGAGCCGGAGAAGTCCCCGCATGAGCCGGAGGGAGACAGCCGGCAGGAGCTGCTGACAAGCAATCGGCGTCTGCTGGCGCTTACGGAGCTGGCCAGAGACGCCATGACCAAAAGGAGCCTGCCCAGTCTCTTTGATACAGTTATTGACAGCCTGAATGATACCCTCCAGCCGGACCGGGTGGTTCCGATAGTCAGGCAGGATGACGGCAGCTTATTGCCGTACATCAGGCGGAAAAGCGGTTTTGTCAGCGGCCTGGAGAGCGCCGGGATCAGCGGTGCTCTCGTGAAACAGTCCCTGAAGAGGGAAGTTGCGGCCCTGAGCCAGAAACCCGCACGCAAACAGGTCAACGGAGAGGATGTGCCCGACGAGAACAACGTCAGCAGTATTATGTGTGTGCCGTTCGGTGTGGATGGCCCTCAGGGGGTGCTTTACTGTGATCGGGTTGAGACTCCCGGGCAGTATGACCGTGAGGATCTGCAGTATCTGTGTTCGGTCGCGGCGCAGGTCGGAGTTGCGGTGGACAATATTCATGATTACGAGAAAGTGGCCGCACGTGCCCGTACTTTTGAGAAAGAAGTAACGGGGCAGTATAACCTGGTCGGTGAAAGCGAGGAGATGCAGCGGATATACGAATTTATAGAGAAAGCCGCTCCCGCGGATGCCGGCGTTCTGATCTGCGGGGAAAGTGGTACGGGCAAGGAACTGGTGGCTCGGGCCATCCGGTACAACAGTCCCCGGAGCGATGGCCCGTTTGAGACGGTCAACTGCGCCGCGATGAGTCGGACGCTGGTGGAAAGTGAACTATTCGGACATGTCGAAGGAGCATTTACCGGAGCTGTGAACGACCGGCCGGGACGATTTGAACTGGCTCACGAGGGGACTCTGTTTCTGGACGAAATAGGTGCCCTGCCGGCCGATTGCCAGTCCAAACTGCTGCGGGTGTTGGAAACGGATAAGGTCAGGCGAGTTGGGGATGTGAAAGATAGGGAGGTGGACGTACGGGTTGTGGCCGCCACAAATAAGGACCTGGAAACGGCCAAAAAGGAGGGTGCTTTCCGGGAGGATCTCTATTATCGGCTGGATGTCCTCCGAACGGATCTGCCCCCGCTGCGGGAACGGGGAGATGATATAGTTCGGCTGGCGCGCCACTTTCTCGACCGGTTCCAGGAAAAGACCGGTAAGGTGATTGAAGGTTACTCCGATGAGGTGCTTCATCTGTTCCAGAAGTACGACTGGCCCGGCAATGTGAGAGAGCTGAAAAATGTTGTTGAAAGAATGGTGATTATGTGTGAGGGGGATACGCTGGAGGCCCACCTCCTTCCCCCCGAGCTCCGTGCGCAGGGCCCGGGCGGGGATGGAATGCAATCTGTCGGTATGGAACCGGATGAGTTGCCCCCCCTGAAAGAGGTTGAGAAAGAGCATATATACAGGGTTCTCCGGAGCACGGAATGGAACAAAAAAAAGGCAGCAGAAATCCTCGGGGTGGACAGGAGCACCCTGTATGCACGCCTCAACCGATATGAAGATGAATAGAACGATGTTACGGGCAGAACTGGGGGGGACGATCCGATCGCCGGCGCCGTCTCACGCTGTATGTGCACTGTACGGCCCCGCTGCGGAGCCCACTCGTAATATTCTCCGCACACGATTTGTTTGGTAGTCTGAAAATTGTATAATACTTGACACTACTTCCTTTATCCGTGTTACTCCAAGGAACTTTATGAATAATCGAGGCGAACAAATTGCCGTCTATGTTTTTCGACTTCTCTTTTTTATAGCTGTTTCTGCCATAGGATACACTGCTGGTTACCGGCTGGGAGAACCTCTGTGGCTGCTCTGTGGTGGGATTATGGCGGGAGCGTTGATCATTGGACTGGAATGGTTTGTGAGCAGAAAACCACTGACGGCGATCTCCTCCGTCGTGTTCGGGGTCCTGGTGGGTGTGCTGCTGGCCATGCTTGGCGTGCGCGTGGTACAGCTCGCGGTGGGGCCGGAGGCCATGAGTCCACAGGATGAGAATGATCTTATAATGGCGCTCGGGGCGATATTCGTTTATCTGGCCGTATCGATCTTCTACCAGACCCGGGACAAATGGCGGGTGGTGATCCCTTACGTCGAGTTCCGGCGGGAGGAGCGGGGATCTCGCCCTGTTTTTCTGGATACCAGCGTAATCGTGGATGGCAGGGTGGCGGACGTTCTGAATACCAATGTGATCCTCGATCCCATCGTGATTCCCCGTATGGTGCTTCAGGAACTGCAGAATATCGCCGATTCCGACCGTAAAATACGCCGCGAGAGGGGCCGTTTTGGACTGAGCATGCTGGATGAGATTCAGCACAACGAGGTGCTGGACGTGCGGATAGAGAGGTTGGAATCCGACCCCGATAAACCGGTTGATGAACGACTGGTGGATGTGGCAGAACAGCATAACGGCCGTATAATGACCAATGACTATAATCTGAACCGCGTTGCCACAATCGAAGGGGTTGATATAATTAATCTGAACGAACTGGCCAATGCTCTCAAACCGGTGGTCCTTCCGGAGGAAACGCTTCAGGTAAGACTGATCCGTGCGGGTGAACAGCCGGGTCAGGCGGTTGGATACCTCGAGGACGGGACGATGGTTGTGGTGGAAGATGCGACCGAGGCGATCGGGCAGAAACGTGATGTGGTGGTAACCAACACCATTACCCGTGACAGCGGACGGATGATATTTGCCAGACTCAAGAAACAGGATCAGTCCCGGCAATCTTCGCCCTCCCATGGGGCGCGTGGTGCCTCCTCGGGTTCGAGCCGTTCAAGATCCTCAAAATCCTCTGAGTCGGCGCGGCGGTCGGGCTCGTCCAGCTCATCATCCGAGGGGACAGGTGAGTCCGATAAATCGGAGAGCTCCTCGGAGCGGAAACGGCCGCGTAAGCCCAGAATAGATGGGCCCGGCCGGCGGCCACGATAGACTATGGGCCATGGAGGGTCCCTGAAATATTCAGTTTCGCCCCTTTTGTTGTGAATGCACCGCGGTCTCATGAGCAGAAAAGCCAACTTTACAGGGAAGGATACGGATTTCACCGCGGTTATCCCGGCGGCTGGCAGGGGGGCTCGTATGAATTCACGAGTCCGGAAGCCGCTTCTCAGTCTGGACGATACACCGATTGTTCTGCATACCCTTGCGCGCTTTGCAGCTCTGGATTGTTGTCGGAAGATCGTTCTGATCGTGCATCCAGATGATAGCGGTTTCTATGCCGAATGCTGGCAGAGGCCGCTGGAGGACCATTTTGGTCCTCTGGATATTGTCCCGGGGGGAAATTCACGACAGGAAAGTGTGCGCCGGGGACTGGAAGGCGCGAGTTCCGATATTGTACTGATTCACGATGCAGTGCGGCCACTTGTCCGATTCGACATAATAAAAACAGTGGCCTGCCGAGCTGGAATAGATGGTGCCGCGATTGCCGCTGTGCCCGCCATTGCAACGATAAAGGAGGTGGACCGGGATCGATGCATAAGAGCGACCCCCTCGAGGGATGGTCTCTGGATGGCGCAGACTCCTCAGGGCTTTCGCCGGGATGGAATCCTTAATGCCCACAGATATGCTGAACGTCATGGTTTATCGGTGACCGACGATGCTGGCCTTATGGAGCAGAGGGGGGAGGACGTCTTTGTGGAGAAGGATAGCAGAGACAACATAAAAATTACGACTCCGGAGGACATGGCCGTTGCTTCGGCCCTCCTCGAGTGGCAGCGAGATAATGGCGTCCGTGCCGCGAGCGTGGATGTGCCGAAATTGCCTCTGGTGAACGAAGAATAAATAGAGCGCGGCATTGTCCGTGCAAAAACGTTTGACTCCGGGGTGCGCTGTCTCGTATCAATGAGGGCATAAGTGCTGATTCCGGTGGAGGTGACCATGCACAAGCTTATTGTTTGTCTGTTCGTATTGGCGGTGACGGCTCTCCCCGTGAGGGCGGTGTCCTATGGTGAAGCGGCTGTGGCGGCGGAAGCCGCCCCGGAAGGTGTTGAGGTGAGCAGGGAGTTGGCCAGGGAGGTGGTCCGGCTGCCCCGTGCCGCATCGGAACTGCTATATGTCCCCATGGGCGGGGCCGAGATTGTCCTTTCCCCCCTGCCCGGCATAGGGTTGAAGGACGGATTAAAACACGTCGGCAAAGGGGCTCTTGCCCCCTTCAAGGTTGCCATGGTCGCTCTGGAGCTTCCGTTTAAAGTGCTCGAAAAGGGCGGTTCGCTCGTCGGACTGACCGGCTCAGGTAATGAAAACTGATATTTTTCAGATAAGTGATATCTTCTATGGAGGAGAACTGTGATGTTTGAAGGATGTTACACTGCTCTTGTGACGCCGATGAAGGAGAAGGATCCCGAGGAGGTCGATTTCAGGGCGCTGGAGAAGCTGGTCGAATTTCAGGTTGCTTCAGGGGTGAACGGTATACTGGCAATGGGCACCACCGGTGAAAGTGCCACCCTGAACTGGGAGGAACATACGCAGGTTATTGCGAAAATAAAGGAATTTGCACGGGATCGCTGCACCATCATTGCCGGTACCGGCTCGAACTGCACCGAGGAGTGTCTGCGGCATACCCGCCATGCGGTTAAGCATGACATCGCGGCTATTCTGCTGGTGGAACCCTATTATAATGGCCCCGGGTCCATTGAGATCCGGCGCGAATATATGGCGCCGGTGGCCGAGGCTTATCCCGAGGTGGAGGTGATTCCTTACGTGATTCCCGGGCGCAGCGGCACTCAGCTCCTCCCCGAGGATCTGGCCCTGTTGTGCAGAAAGCACGATAACGTCAATGCCGTTAAGGAAGCGAGCGGGGACCTGGAGAATATGCGTCGGACCCGGGAATGTGCGGGGGAGAAATTCAGGATTCTGAGCGGAGACGACGGCAACACCTTCACGATGATGACTGATCGTGATATAGGAGCCTCAGGGGCCATCAGCGTTATGTCGAACGTGGCTCCCGGGGCCGTCCAGGAGATGACCGAAGCGGTGCTGGAGGGAGATGTTGATAGAGGGGAGCGGCTGGCCGGAGCCCTGGCACCCCTGTTTGATATGGTCACGGTCAAAACACAGGAGGAAAGTCCGTGGGGCGAACGCCTCTGTAAGGCGAGAAATCCCGTACCGGTAAAGACCCTCATGCGAGTTCTGGGTATGCCGGTCGGTCCCTGCAGGCGGCCACTGGGCAGGATGACTCCACAGGGGCTTCAGGTGGTGCAGGAGACGGCCAGGAAAGTGTGGGATGAGACCCCGTTCATCTTTGAACCCGTGGCGAGGGTCTTTGAAGTAGATGTGGATAAACGCCTGAATGATCCGACGATACTCCACGATCTGGTTTATGATGATCCCAACAGCTCCTGACCCGGGCCCCACCCGTATATTT
>JBKHGK010000074.1:0-7772 GCA_046539705.1 Candidatus Brocadiia bacterium
GTCCCGGACGGTGTCATGGGAACTAATGTAGAGGAACATCAATCTCACATAACCGTTTTGGGCGGGGCGAGGACACGACCGGTTATTCTCTGGCGGCCCGGCCGAGAGCGACTCGTCCGGTCCTGGCCATTTCCTGTATTCCGTAGGGCCGCAGGAGGTCCAGCAGCGCCTCGACCTTGTCCTCGGTCCCGACCACCTCAACGATCATCTCGGACTTGCCCACATCAACGACCTTTGCCCGGAAGACGCGCACGAGATCGAGGACTTCCCCCCTCTGTTCGGCCGGCACGTCCAGCCGCACAAGCAGAAGATCCCGCTCCACAACCTGTTCATCGCGGAAGTCCCGCACTTTGACCACGTTCACCAGCTTATCCAGCTGTTTGCGTACCTGTTCCAGGATGCCGTCATCGCCGGACACCACAATGGTCATGCGGCTGAATCGGGCATCCTCGGTCTCCCCCACCGCCAGGCTATCGATATTGAACCCCCGGGCGCTGAACAGGCCGGCCACGCGGGCGAGGACGCCGGCTTTATTTTCCACCAGTGCGTAAAGTATATGCTTTTTCATTTGAGCTGATCCATCCTGCTGAATTCACGTGTGTCAGTGCAATCAGGCCATTCCGCTGAGCATCCGGTCGATCGCTTCCCCGGCGGGCACCATCGGGAAAACGTTTTCCTCCGGTTCAATCACGAAGTCGATGAGCACGGGCTTGTCCTCGACCGCGAGTGACTGTTCAAGTGCCTCGCGCACTCCTTCGTTGTTCTCCACCCTCATACCGATGGCGCCGTATGACTCGGCCAGTTTCACGAAATCGGGATTGCCGTTGGCCAGTTCGGTCCCCGAGTAACGGCGGTCAAAGAAAAGCTCCTGCCACTGCCGGACCATTCCCAGGTAACCGTTATTGAGCAGGGCTATTTTTACGGGCAGCTGCTGCAGCATGGCCGTGCTGAGCTCCTGAATATTCATCTGGAGGGAGCCGTCACCGGCTATCACAAACACGTCTTTATCGGGGCATCCGACCTGGGCACCGATTCCTGCGGGAAGACCATATCCCATGGTGCCGAGTCCTCCCGAACTCAGCGAGGTTCTGGGCTCCTCGTAGGTATAATACTGCGCGGCCCACATCTGGCATTGTCCCACATCGGCCGCAATCACCGCCCGTCCATCGGTCAGCTCATGTATCTGTTCCATCACATACTGGGGTTTGACCATATCGCTGTCCCGCTCATACTGCAGCGGGAAACGTTCCTTCCACTGTTGTATCTGCTCCAGCCATTCCCCGCGGTCACGATTCTCCACCATATCCTCGAGCTGTGCCAGGACCTGTTTGGCGTCGCCAACCACCGGAATATCCGCCGGCACGCTTTTGCTTATGGAAGTGGGGGCGATATCGACGTGAACTATCGTGGCGTTCGGTGCAAATTCCTCAAGGTTTCCCGTCACGCGATCATCAAAACGCGACCCGACAGCGAAGATCAGATCCGCGTTCTGTATCGCATAATTTGCGTAAACGGTGCCATGCATCCCGAGCATCCGGAGGGACAGCGGATCACTCTCGGGGAATGCACCAAGTCCCATCAGCGTGGTGGTGACCGGTATATTGGCCTGGCGGGCAAATCCTCGCAGTTCTTCGGAAGCCTCACTGACGATCACCCCCCCACCGGCATACACAACCGGCTTCTCCGCCCCGTTAATAGCCCGAGCGGCTTTTTTGATCTGCCCACCGTGGGCCTTGACCGAGGGGCGGTAGCCGGGCAGATTCATCTCCTTATCAACCTCGCCCTCAATCTCCGCCGTCTGGACGTCGGCGGGCAGATCAATGAGGACCGGTCCAGGGCTACCCGTACGCGCAATGTGAAAAGCTTCGCGGACGATCCGACCGAGCTCGGCCACATCCTTAACCAGAAAATTATGTTTGGTGCACGGACGCGTGATACCGGTGACATCGGCCTCCTGGAAGGCGTCGTTGCCGATCAGGTGTGTTTTCACCTGACCGGTGAAGGCCACCATCGGAACGCTGTCCATGTAGGCGGTGGCCAGGGCCGTCACAAGATTGGTCGCACCGGGACCGCTCGTGCTCACACATACACCGACCTTGCCGGTGGCGCGGGCATATCCATCGGCCATATGCCCCGCTCCCTGTTCATGTCGGACGAGTATATTGTTCAGCGGAGCATCATACAGACAGTCATACAGCGGTATAACCGCCCCGCCGGGGAGTCCGAATATGGTATCGACTCCCTCCTCCATCAGGGTCTCGATCAATATTTCTGCACCGTTTTTTCCCATGGTTTGGCCAGCTTCAATTTATCGTCAAGAGAAACGCCGCCGATCGGGCGGCACATGTCAACAGTAGAATCAATTCCGCATCACACCGACACCGTCCGGGCCTCGTCCCGGGCCCTTCGGAACCGGAATGGCCGCAAACAACATCCAGCCGTTGCCCGGTTCAGGCCCGCGGTTCCAGCACCCCGCTCTCATGCATTTTACGGATGCCGGGGAGTCATCCTGAGAGAACGGGGCACCTAAAAAACCCCGGCTCCGAATCCGTCCTCTTCATCGGATTCCGGCACGGGCTCTTCATCCTCGGGCTCAGCGGCCGGGGCCGTATCCTCTCGTCCATCCTCCGAAGGCTGCACCTCCCCTTCTTGCTCCCCTGCTCCGGAACCGGCGGTTTCCTCTGATTCGGCATCAGCTGTCCTGCCTGTCTCGCTTACCTGCTCTTCCTCACCGGTTTCCTCTCCGTTCTCCCGCTCGGGCTGTGGTTCTTCCGACGGTTCGTCGGCCGACAGCATTTCCTCCTGCGGTTCTTCCTCGCTTTCCTCTGCCGCCTCGGGTTCGGGGGTTTCCTCCGGTTCGCTCTCCTTCTGTTGGGTCTCCTCCGGTTCGCTCTCTTCCTGTCCGGTCTCCTCCGGCTCGCTCTCTTTGTGTTCGCTCTCCTCCAGCCCGGCGCGATAGGCCTCAAGTATGGTGGACTGGACCTTTTCTCTGCACTCATTCACGATCGGGTGGGCGACATCCACGTGATATTTATCCCGGTCCGCCGCACGTTCCTCGTCAAGTTTCGCCCCGCAATCGTTGCAGTAAGCCGCTCTGAGATGATTTTTGCCGCCGCAATCCGGACAGTTATCACTCAGTTTCCGGCTGGGCATCGCCACAAACATACCCTTGCGCCCATCGATGACCCGGAGATCATGGACCACAAATTCCTCATCTATAGTCATGCTGCAGAAAGCTTTAAGCCGGTCGGATCGGCCCTTCAGAAGTTTGACCCTCACCTCTGTAATTTCCAAAAGAATGTCCTCCACCGAAAGTCAGAATTGTTGTGATTGCACCGAACTGACGGGTATTGCGTGCAGTCCCTCGCCCACAGTACGAGATACCAGCGAAAGACAGCTATGCTCCCCTTCGCACACGGCAAAAAACGCACTTCCACTACCGGAGAGGCAAAAACCGTGGCAGCCGGGATGTGGCAGGAGGGAACCAATGGTTTCCGATACCTGCTTGATCTGCGGATTTGCTGAGAAGGCGGGGGTCTCAAGATCATTGTGAAGAGCCCGGCCCAGCAATCGGGCGTCACCGACCCGCAGAGCCTTTTCGACGTTAGAGATATTAGTCCCGCTGCCGCTTTTTGTCAAGGTGGTCGGAACCCGAGAATAGACCTCCGCCGTGGACACTCCGAAATCCGGGAGGATCAAAGCGTAGTGAAACTCATGGTCGCACTGCAGAGCCGTCACCTTCTCTCCTCGCCCCTCGCACAGGGCGGTGCCGCCCGGGATGAAAAAGGGGACGTCGCTGCCCAGATCCGCCCCGATCTCGCGCAGATCCTGGGGAGCCGTGTCCAGATTCCACACCTCGCATAGCCCCATCAGCGTCGTCGCGCAATCGCTGCTTCCGCCCCCGAGTCCGGCGCCAATGGGAATATTCTTTGTCAGTTCAATCTCCACACCACATCCGGGGCGATATTGCTTCTGCAGCCTGCTGGCCGCCCGGTACACCAGGTTCTCCTCAGCCGGCGGAAGCCCCCCGGAGGAGGCGTGCAGAATTATCCGCCCGTCATCCCTGGGTTGATAGCGGATCTCATCACAGAGCCCAACGGTCTGCATCACCGTCCGCAGCTCGTGATAGCCGTCGTCCCTTTTCCCACGGACTTCCAGACAGAGGTTGATTTTGGCGGGAGCCCGGCGGGTCAAACCCGGGATCTCAGTGGTTCGGTCCGGACTCATGCCCCTCCCCTCCGGCATCGAAGAAACTCAGCTGGCTGTTACCGTATACGCGCCGGTCACAACACCTCCAGGACCTCGTCGGCCAGTCCACATCATCCATCGGCTCGTGATGGAGAACCAGTCGTGCTCCGGGCACAATCAACTCCCCCACCAAATCGTCGAACACAGCAAACAGCCGGCGACGTCGGGCCTCATCGTTCACAAGCGCATAGGGCGGGTCGGCGAAAACGATATTCGCCTGCGCCCGGAACCGGCCGCGGCTCCGGGCGGGCAGCCGGAGAACGTCCTCTCTCAGGACATCCCCCCGGTTACCGAGACCGCACTTGATCAGATTTCGTTCGATCAGCTTCACGAGCTCGGAGTCGGACTCCACAAAGGTGCAGCCGGACGCTCCGCGGCTGAGCGCCTCTATCCCGATCGAACCACAGCCGCTGAACAGGTCCAGAACGTCGGCTCCGGGGAGGTCAAGCTGAATAATATTGAAGAGATTTTCCCGAACCCTGTCCAGCATCGGCCTGAGATGTGGCCGATCCAGGGTCTCAATTTTTCTGCCCTTTACCTCTCCGCCAATGATCCGCATTACTGCTCTCCCCCCCTCACATCCTCCTCCGTCACGGATACGAGCGACACCCCGCATTCCTCGGCCCGGGCCACCGTCTCCGCCCTGTCCAGCAGCAGGGTGTTTCCGGCCTCCATGGCCAGGGTGGACACCCCGGCCTCATCGAGCACACCAATGGTGGCGGTCCCCACGCACGGTATATCGAATCTGGGATCGTGATCCTCCCGAGCCACTTTCACCGCAACGGTCCCCTCCCCCGCTATCTCCCCAGCCCTTCGCAGTGTGGCGTCCGTCCCATCCATTCCCTCCACCGCCACCACGGCGCCATCTTTCACCACGATTGTCTGTCCGATCTGAAGGGCGGCGATCTGTTTGATCCGTGGCCAGGCGAACCGCACATCCTCCCACTCGCGTTCATCGGGTTCCCTGGTGGTCAACACCCCGGCCGGGGCGAGCAGTTCGGGACAGAAGATGACCGAATTCTCAATGTGTATGCCCTCCTTCTCAAACTCCTCGGCCAGCTCGCCCAGCAGAAAATGGTCCTCCCACTGTCCCCGGCGACTGTACAGGAAGCGCGCCGACCGCCAGTCGGGCACCAGGTTGAGGGGATTATCATAGATTTTTTCCTTCGGAACGCCACCGCACATGACGGCGCGGGAGACCCCCGCCTCCCTGAAGATTGTGATCCACTTCCCCAGCTTTGCCAGCCCGGTCCAGTGCATTTCATCGACGACATCCTCAAGCTCGGGGGAGGTCTGCCCCTTCAGCCCGATGGCAACGACCGAGTGGCCGTGGCACCGGGCTCCTCGCGCAAAACAGACCGGGAAACGGCCGCTCCCCGCAAGGAGACCGATCCGGCACTCCCTGACCTCTTGCCTATCTGTATCCTCGTCATTCACGTATCACGTCCTCAACTGTCCATCGCCGCGTATGGTCCATTTATAGGTTGTCAGTTCCTCCAGCGCCATCGGCCCCCGGGCATGCAGTTTATCGGTGCTGATACCGATCTCCGCTCCCAGGCCAAACTGCCCGCCGTCGGTAAAGCGGGTGGACGCATTCACATACACCGTGGCGGAATCCACCGCCGACAGGAATCTGTCGGCCCGCCTGACATCCCGGGTCACTATGGCATCACTGTGTGCGGATCCGTAGGTGTTTATATGATCCACCGCCGTGTCGATGTCATCCACGACCCGGATCGCAAGCGTCAGATCCAGATATTCGGTGGCCCAGTCCTCTTCGGTGGCCGGAGCCGTATCCCCGATTATGTCTCCGGTCCTCTCACAGCCTCTCAGCTCCACACCCTCCGCGCGGAGCCGCTCGGCCATCCGCGGGAGAAAATCCTCCGCCACATCCGCATGGACAAGCAGGGTCTCCATGGCGTTGCACACCCCGGGTCTCTGGCACTTGGCGTTCTCGCATATACTCCATGCCATATCCAGATCACACCCTTTGTCCACGTACGTGTGACAGATACCTTCGTAGTGTTTGATGACCGGGATCGTGGCATTCTCCACCACGGTGCGGATCAGCCCCTTGCCGCCCCGGGGGATGATCACATCCACATAGTCCTCGGCCGTCAGCAGCTCCGGCACCACTGCCCTGTCGGTTATATCAATCATCTGCACGACATCGGAGGAGAGTTCGGCCTCCTTAAAGGCCGCCTCGAGCTGACGGTGGATCGCAAGGTTGGAGTGAAGGGCTTCCTTCCCGCCCCGCAGCACCACGCCGTTGCCGCTCTTCAGGCACAGCGCGGCCGCATCAGCGGTGACGTTCGGGCGGGATTCGTAGATTATGCCGATGACCCCGATCGGCACTCTTCTCTTCTGCAGACGGAGGCCGTTGGGCAGGACCCACCCGTCGACGGTGCTGCCCACCGGATCCTTCAGTCCGGCAATGGTGCGTATGCTCTCCGCCATTCCCTCTATTCGCCGGTCGGTCAGCTCCAGCCGATCCAGCATCGCGTCCGACAGTCCCGCATCGCGTCCCGCCTGCAGGTCCCGCTCGTTCTCCTCTTTCAGCTCCTCGCGAGCCGCCAGAATATTGTCCGCCATCTGCAACAGGATGGCATTCTTCTGATCCGCAGTGGCCTCGCCCAATGCCCGGGAGGCCGCCTTCGCGTCGCCGCCAATCTGCTCTACATAATCCGGTATGTTCTGATCCATAATCTCTCCTCCACCTCGGACTGTCTGTCACATTATTCCATTCTGTCATTCCCGATATCGCCAGATTATCTCCAGAGGGGCCAGCAGCACGAAACCGGCCAGAAGCGTGCTCAATGGCAACATCCACGGATACTGCCCCCGACCCAGGAGCCAGTCCCAACCATCGGATTCCACCCTCACCGGCTCATCGGGCTCCCGGGGGAATGGCTCTATGTCCATCGACCCCACCATCTCCCCGGAGGCCACAAGCCCGAACTGCTCCCGTGCCGCCCGCTCGATGGCCGACGGCTCGGTCAACAGCCTCCGGCGTTCATCCGTCAGAATTTCCTCCCGCTCTTTCAGGGCCTCCAGCCGACGATCTGCCCTCGCATTACGACGTCGCAGTTCGTAAAGCTCGCTCCGCCGATCCGCAACCGAGAAACCGAAAAGCGCCGCCGCAATGGTCACGATCAAGAGGGGAGTTACAAAAATTCTCCGGGGAAAAATACGCATCCAATTTGACTCCCACCTCTGGATCAAAGTCCAATCCGTTGACCGGCACGCCCGGCACCAAACGGGCAGAAATAAGAATCTTGTCCACGATTCCGTGCTCCTTCAGAGCACTACACGCCGGGCTGAGTAGTCCTGCATAAATATCATAAGGTTTTGCGTGTGGAGCGATCTCGTGCGGTCCACACTCCGATTGTCTCTCTGCAACGCCCCGTTGGGCTTTTCAATCCTGTGCTATCGCCTCTCCCGCAGCTTGTGCAACAAACCACCGGCGCCACTGCGCGCAGAACCACCTCCACCTCTGCTTCCCCCTATCCGGGGGCTCGTATAGC
>JBKHGK010000075.1:0-7744 GCA_046539705.1 Candidatus Brocadiia bacterium
TATGGTGCGGATGGCCGGATTCGAACCGGCATGAGCGCAATGCCCACTAGGTCCTGAACCTAGCGCGTCTGCCTGTTCCGCCACATCCGCCTGAAAGTATCATTATATTCGCCCGCATGGAGCTGTCAACCCGATGTGCGGGGAGGCGTGGAGTCGATCACGTGCCTTCCTGCCAGCTCTCGAGGTATTCCTGCTGGCGTTCGGTGAGTGTATCGATCTCCACCCCCATGGTCTTGAGTTTAACCTCTGCCACCCACTCATCCACCGAATGGGGGACTGAGTGGACTTTTGAGGCCAGTTCGCCGCGGTTCTCGACCACGTATTCGGTGGTCATCGCCTGAGTGGCGAAGCTCATATCCATCACGCTGGCCGGATGACCTTCCGCTGCGGCCAGGTTGATCAGGCGGCCTTCACCAAGCAGGAAGATCCGGCGTCCATCCTCGAGCCGGAACTCGTCGATTTCCCCGCGCACGTTGCGGCGTATATTCTTGGCCAGTTCGCTGAGTTCATCAATATTGATCTCAACATTGAAGTGCCCGGCGTTGGCCACGAAGGCGCCGTCTTTCATCTTCTCGAAATGCTCGCGACGCAGAACATCGGTGTCGCCGGTGACTGTGACGAACAGATCGGCCTGCGGGGCGGCTTTCTCCATCGGCAGGACCTGATAGCCATCCATCGCGGCTTCGAGGCCCCGAAGGGGATCCACCTCGGTGACGATCACGTGGGCGCCCATTCCCTTCATCCTTCTGGTGACTCCTCGCCCGCACATACCATAACCGGAGACCACCACGGTTTTACCGGCGAGCAGCATGCCGGTGGCGCGCAGAATACCTTCGACCGTGCTCTGTCCGGTGCCGTAACGATTATCAAACAGGTGTTTGGTCTGCGCATCGTTGACCGCAAACACGGGAAACTTCAGCACGTCGTCCTTCTCCATGGCTCGGAGCCGGATGACGCCGGTGGTGGTTTCCTCCATGCTGGCGATGAGGTTGGGGGCCAGATCGGTCCGCTCGGTCAGAATGGTGGTGACCAGATCCGCGCCGTCGTCCATCGTCACGTTTGGCCTGTGGGCCAGGGCGCTGTTGATGTGGTCGTAATAGGTATCATTATCCTCCCCCCGGATGGCGAAGACCGGTATGTCGAATTCTCCGACCAGTCCGGCCGCTATGTCGTCCTGTGTGCTGAGGGGATTGGAAGCGCACAGCACGACATCGGCTCCGCCGGCCTTCAGCGTCCGAGCCAGATTCGCCGTTTCCGCCGTTATGTGCAGGCAGGCGGACATACGGACCCCATCGAGTGGTTTTTCATCCCGGAAACGCTTCCGGATCTGTTCCAGAACGGGCATATCTTTGTTGGCCCATTCGATACGTTCGGCACCATCCTGCGCAAGGCCTTCATCCTTGACATCAAAATCCATACTTCTTGTTCCTTTCAAGTGGCATCATAAACTCTATACCGCCCGGCGGGCGGCCATCGGCTCAGAATATCGAAACCGACAGAGGTGAGATGAAATTGCGTTATGTGATTGGGGGCACTTACATACCGGCCTTTTCCCGGAGCAGGTCGACTTTATCGGTGCGTTCCCAGGTGAATTCCGGTCCATCGTGCCCGAAGTGGCCGCTGGCGGAGGTCTTCCGGAAGATCGGTCGCCGGAGATTCAGGGTTTCTATGATTCCCCCCGGTGAGAGATCGAAACACTCCATCACCAGATCCCGGATACGCTCTTCCGATACGTGGGCCGTGCCCTCGGTGTCGACATCCACCGCTACCGGTTCGGGGACCCCGATGGCGTAGGAAACGTGCAGCTCGCACACATCACACAGGCCCGCGGCCACGAGGTTTTTGGCCACATACCGCATCGCGTAGGTTGCACTGCGGTCGACCTTCGTGGGGTCTTTCCCGCTGAAAGCGCCGCCGCCGTGCCGGGCCCGGCTTCCGTAGGTATCCACGATGATCTTGCGGCCCGTCAGTCCGCAGTCCCCATGTGGTCCGCCGACCACGAACCGTCCGGTGGGATTGATGTGGTATTTGATGTTATCGTTGTGATATTGTTCCGGCACACATGGATTGATGACGTGTTCTATCACATCAGCGTGGATCTGGTCACGTTTCACATCCGGGTCATGCTGTGTGCTCAGCACAATCGTGTCCACCCGCACCGGCTTGCCGTCTTCGTATTCCACGGTGACCTGTGACTTGCCATCCGGTCGCAGGTAGGGCAGAGTGCCGTCGCGGCGGACATCCGTCAGTTGCTGGACCAGTTCGTGGGCCATCTGAATGGGCAGGGGCATGAGCTGATCGGTCTCATTGCAGGCAAATCCCATCATCATTCCCTGGTCGCCAGCTCCGAGCCCTTTACCGGAATCCTCATCTTCATCCACCCCCATGGCGATATCCGGCGACTGCTGATTGAGCCCAACCAGCACGGCGCAGCTGTCACCGTCAAATCCCATCTCCGAATCGGTGTAACCGATCTCTTTTATGGTATCCCGGGCCACCTGGCGGCAGTTGACGTCCGCGTCGCTGGTGATCTCGCCGGATATAAGGCATAGTCCGGTGGTAACCATTGTTTCGCAGGCCACCCGGCTTTCCGGGTCCTGCTCCATGTGAGCATCGAGAATGGCATCACTTATCTGATCGGCCACTTTATCCGGATGGCCGATCGACACGGCCTCCGAGGTCATCAAACGTTTGCGCGAACTCATCAGTCTATCCTTCCTTTAAACAAAGCTAATGCTGTCAGTTGATATTGTCCTTTTCGCCTGCCCCGGTTTTACGATCGACAGACCCGGTGATGCCCCGAGATAGTCCCCGGCGGCTGTGTGCTTGTGCGGGGGACACAGGGGGCGATTTTTCTGCCAGCGCGGGCAACGAAACCAGTTCCCAGGCGGCCAGGCACTTATCCGGGCAAATCACCGGTTTGCCGAAAAAACCCCATGACGTCTCAACAGGGGGGCCGGAGAAGGAACCGTGCTGGACGGGCCTGGAAAATTACTTGATCCGGAGATCCGGAAGTTATTCCAAAATTGCGTATGAAGTATAGCACACCCCGCGTAAATTAACAAGGCAGTCGGCCGGGGCGTCCGCCCGTTTGGCGCGCGAAATATGTGTGTCAGGTGGTCCCGGGGATTCACTATTTCAGGTCGTATTTTCTGATTTTCCTGTAGAGGGTTCTTTCACCGATTCCCAGCAGCTCGGAAGCTTTCTGTCGATTGCCATCCACCAGGTCGAGGGTTCGCTGGATATGGGCCTTCTCCACCTCTTCCAGCGGCTGGCCCGCCATTGACTGCAGGCTGTCGGCGGAAGTGCCGGGGGTGAGTTCATCGGAAAGGTATTCCGGCAGGTCATTCTCCCCCAGTTCTTCATCGGTGGTGACCACTATCATGTGTTCCAGACAGTTTTTCAGCTCCCGGACGTTGCCGGGCCAGTCGTAGCGGAGCAGGAATTTTTTAACTTCCTGGCTCAGGCCATGCACGGATTTCCCGTGTTCCTCCGAGAGCTGCCGGAGGAAATGGTCGGCCAGCAGGAGTATGTCGGAGCGCCTTTCCCGCAGGGGGGGGAGGTTGATCGTTACGACGTTCAGCCTGTAGAACAGGTCGCGTCGGAATGCACCATCTTTGACCTGTTCCTGGAGATTCTGGTGGGTGGCGGCGATGAGCCGGACGTCCACGCGTATGGGTTCATTGCTTCCCACCCGGACTATTTCGTCCTGTTCCAGCACCCGGAGCAGTTTGACCTGACTTGAACGGGGCATATCACCTATTTCATCCAGGAAGAGCGTGCCCTGGTCGGCGTATTCAAACATACCGACCCGTGAGGTGGTGGCCCCGGTGAATGCTCCTTTTTCATGGCCGAACAGCTCACTTTCGAGAATGGTCTCGACGAGTCCGGCGCAGTTCAGTGGCACAAATCGATTATTCTGTCGGGCACTGTTGAAGTGTATGGCCCGGGCCACCAGCTCCTTTCCGGTGCCGGTTTCGCCCTGTACCAGCACAGTCGCATTGGTGTCGGCGGCCTGTCGGATGCGTTCAAACACCTTCATCATGGGTTTGCTGTTTCCCACGATGTTCTGGAGGCGATACTGTTCGCGCACCTGTTTTTGCAGAGCGCGATGGTCCTCGAGCTGATTGATGAAGTCGGCTGCTCTGTCGACGATAACAGACAGTTCGGTATGGTTGACCGGTTTCTGCAGATAGCTCATCACCCCCATCGACATGGCATGGACGGCCTCCTGCACGTTTTCCTGTCGGGCGAGTGCTATGACCTGGACCTGGGGAAACGCATTCCGTGCGGCCTCAAGAACGTCCCATCCGGTACCATCGGCCATGTGGAGATCCGTTATGACCACCTCAAAGGAACCCGACCGGGCCTGTTCCATGGCCTCTTCCGGGCTGGAAGCAACCCTGCAGCCGTGCCCCATTGCCCTGACGGTCTGGCCGACATTCTCCGCCATGGGTTCGTCCACATCGGCAACGAGAACATCTACCTGAGCGGGCATTGGGATCCCCCTGATTCCTGTGAATTCATGGGTTCGGGTGCTGTCCGAGGGTCACATTACCGAAAGAAAAACGGCGCCCGGTGTGGTAGGCGGGCGCCGAATAATAGCCCCGATATTCAGTCGCCTTCTTCTTCCAGAGCTGCCCGGCGGCTGAGTTTTATACGGTTTCCGTCCACCTCCAGCACCTTGACCTTGAGCTTATCGCCGACCTCGCAGATGTCCTCCACGTTGTCGACGTAACCCTCATCAAGCTCGCTGATGTGGCAGAGTCCGTCCGTGCCCGGAAACAGCTCCACGATGGGGCCGAAGTCCTTCAGCTCGGTGACCCGTCCTTCGTAGATTTTCCCGACCTCAACCTCTCCGCCGGCCATGTTCCGGACGTATTCGACGGCGCCTTCGACGTCGGCCTCGGTCTCACCGGCCTCACTGCTGATGGTGACGGTGCCGTCGTCCTCGACCTCAAGCTCACAGACGAACTCTTCTTCCAGACGCTGGATGGTCCGGCCGCCGGGGCCGATGAGCGAGCCGATGTTCTCCGGATCGATCTGGACGGTAAAGAGTCTGGGAGCATATTCGGAGAGTTCTTCTCGCGGACGGCGCAGCGTTTTGAGCATGGTGCGCAGGATTTTCATCCTTGCCTCGCGGGCCCGGCTCATCACCTTGCGGAGCATCTCGTCCGTAATGCCTCCCATTTTGATATCAAGCTGCAGTGCCGTCACACCGTTCTGCGTGCCGGCCACTTTGAAGTCCATATCTCCGCAGTGGTCCTCCACGCCCGCAATGTCGGTCAGGATAACCTCCTGGTCACCCTCACAGATGACTCCCATGGCCACACCGGCAACCGGATCGGAGATCGGCACGCCGGCATCCATCAGGCTCAGGGTGCCGCCACAGACCGATGCCATTGAGGAGGAGCCGTTCGACTCGAGCACGTCGGCCACGATTCGGATCGTATAGGCGAAATCGTCCGGGTCGGGCAGGACAGAATGCAGAGCGCGTTCGGCCAGTTCACCGTGGCCGATTTCCCGGCGCTTTGGACCGCGTGGACGCCAGGCTTCACCCACACACCAGCCCGGAAAATTGTAATGCAACATGAATCGTTTGGGTTCCTCTTCCACGAGAGGATCGAGAATCCTCTGCTGGTCGTTGACCGTGCCGAGGGTGGTGGCACACAGAGCCTGTGTCTCCCCCCGGGTGAACAGTGCTGCGCCATGGGTGCGGGGCAGGACATCCACCTCGCAGGCCACGTCTCGAATCTGCTCGGGGGTTCGTCCGTCGTAACGTTTCCCCGTTTCGACAATACCTTTCCGCAGAACTTCCTTTTCCAGCTTGTCCAGCGCCTCTTTGACCTCCTCCTCCGCGGGGGCATCTTCATCGTCAGCGTCGCAGAACTCCTCTATTGCCTCTTCCTCCACCGCGGACAGCGCCTCGCTGCGGGCCTGTTTTGCGGCTGTATTGCTGGCCTCCGCCACTTTGTCGCCGTACTTCGGCCGCAGCTCATCAACCAGCGGACTGATCGATGGCACCGGGGTGTAGGAGCGGGTCGCCTTCCCGCATTCCGCATCGAGCTCGTTGATCATTTCGGCAATGTCCACGTTGACGTCCTGAGCCAGCCGGATGGAGGTGAGCACGTCATCTTCAGGTATGATGTTGGCGCTGCCCTCCACCATCACTACCGCTTCCTCGCTCCCGGCAACAACCAGCTCCATCTCACTTTCATCGCGCTGGTCGGTGGTGGGGTTTATCACAAACTCATCTTCCACCAGCCCAACTCGGGAGGCTCCAATTGGCCCTTCCCACGGAATATCGCTGACGGTCAGGGCGGCGGATCCGCCGACGAGTGCCAGAATATCCGGATCGTTTTCCTTATCAGCACTCAACACAACCACGGCCACCTGAACTTCCTGCTGATAGTCGTCCGGGAACAGCGGCCGCACCGGCCGGTCCACCAGTCTCATGGTCAGTATTTCTTTTGTGGTTGGTCGGCCCTCCCGTTTGATAATACCGCCGGGGAATTTCCCCGCGGCATACTGTTTTTCCCGGTAATCGACCGTGAGCGGGAAAAAACCGAGATCTCGGTCAAGAGGTTCCGCAACGGCAGTCGCCAGCACGACGGTTTCCCCGTATCTTGCAACCACGGAACCGTCTGCCTGTTTCGCGAGCTTACCACTCTCCAACGTCAACGTACCACCTGCTATCTGTCTTTCCACCTTCGACACCAACGCCACTGTAGTATCCTCCAATTTACGAAAACTACTCTAAATACAACGCCACAAAAACAGCCATCATCCTGCGTAAGGTCCATCCCCGTGCAGGTTGCTGGATGCTGCAATCACAGCTTGTCCGGCCGGGCTTATGTCCAAAACTGAAGATCACTGTACCCTGCCACCCCGGCAAACTTCAGAGGGAATAGTCACCTTTCCTGACCGATCGTTCTGTTCGGCCACAGGACAGCTGGGGCACGGAGTGAACGATGAGCCCCTCATCGGGTGGCACTGATCTCCACGGATCAGATCTAACTGTGCCTCCCGGGGGACCATGACCATAAACCACGGATTGCATCGGGAAAGCGAGAGCTACTTCCTGAGTCCAAGTTCGCTAACCAGCTCCTGGTAACGCTCCTCATCCTGTCTCCGTAGATACTGGAGCAGGGAAGAGCGCTTTCCGACGAGATTTATCAATCCCTGTCGGGCGGAATGGTCTTTGTTATGGTTTTCCAGATGCCCGGTGAGGTCTTTAATCTTCTCCGTCATCAGTGCAATCTGCACTTCGGGCGAACCCGTATCGTCCGCATGTTGGGCAAATTCGTCAATAATGTCTTCTTTTTTGTTCTTATCCATCATCACCAGTAGAGGGCGCGTTTCACGCCCCTTTCCTCAAGTCTAAAGAGTGATCGTTTAGCACACGGGAGAACATGTCGATCCCTTTCACATGCCTGTCTGCCAGAAATATCCCCCGGCGACAGGTTGTAGATACAATAAATTACCATATCACGCCGTCATTTGCAACAGGTATGAGTGACCTCGGGAATTTGTCTCGTGAGGCTATCGGCATTTCTGGATGACACCCATTTTTTTGCAGACTCCTCATCTGTCCGTTTCGTAGCGGCCGATCGCATTCGGATGCCATATTTCGCGATCCCGCATATTTCACAAACCTCAAGCGTTAATTATTCTAGAACCAATATCAGAAAACGGTAATCACAACCTCAAAGACAGGTTTATAATAACAGGGTGTTTTCAACGG
>JBKHGK010000076.1:0-7739 GCA_046539705.1 Candidatus Brocadiia bacterium
TCCGTCATTTCGGGCAGCGGGCCGTAGATCACGCTTCGCGTGCGGACCGGCATCACAACGATCAGTGTTCGTCCATTGGCGATGGCGTTGATGCTGGCTATGGCAAATTTATCCACCGCACCCTCCGCCCCTTCGCCGCGGCCTTCGCTTCTGGCCAGCCCAAACCCTTCGTCTCCTTCTCCCTCAAAATCGCCTTCGCCCCCAGCTGACGCTGCCGATTCCATGCCCATGACATCCGGTTTTTCCACGTCAACATCTTCCGCCTCCCCGGCCGCTTCTTCATGGCTGTCACCTTCGTCACCCTCACCGCTGGATCCCCGGCCACTCATGGCGGCTTCGGTGGCCTCTTTATCGAGATCCTGCTCTTCCTGAATCGGTTCCGGCTCCATCTCGTCCGTTTCCATCTCTTCGACGTCGATGGATATTTGTTTCTGTGGTGGCTCCGGTTCCCGGGCGGTGATAAATGCGAGCAATACGAGTACGCCCAGATGGAATATCAAACTCAGGAAAAGGAATGGGCTGTTTCGCACGAAATTGGTGATAGGATTTCCCTTCTTCTGGCGGGCTCGTGCCATAGGTCTGGTGCGTACTGGAGAGTCTTCATGGGCCATAGGTATCCACTCCCTTTCTGAAATTGGTCGCCGATAAAATCATTCACTATCACCGATTGCACCTGGGTACTCAATCTCTGTTATTATATTACAGGGCAAAAGCCGAGTATGCAACCTCTTATTGTGGATAAGGGGCGCGGTAAAACAGGTGCCCCCGGACGATCGATTGATTGAGTTTGTTGAGATAAGTTTTGGGGTGGAAGAGGTAGAGGTAGAGGAAACATGTCATCACAGAGCGAGACATCTGAGATCAACGATTTTGGTCCGATAACGGAAGTATACGAGGAACTGGTTGAATGGGCTCCTTACGAGAAATGGATTGCCGATCTTCTGGTCCGACTGAGAAGGTATGGGTTGGAAAAGGGAGATCACCTGCTGGATCTGGCCTGCGGGACCGGATTGAGCACCTATCCGCTGGCCCGGCGGGGATACCGGGTTTCTGGAGTGGATATATCCGAATCAATGCTCCAATATGCGAGGGAAAAACAACCCCCAACAAATGGAGAAGTCGAATTTCAACAGGCCAACATAGTTGATCTGGACCTGGGAAAGAAATTTGATGCGGTGGTATGTATGCACAGCGGGTTGGACTACATCCTGGATCTTGAGGACCTGCAAACGGCCTTCCAGCGGATCCGAGCACACACCGTGAGTGGAGGACTTTTTACGTTCGATAAGTGTCTCCACGAACCGTCCTTCTATCAGGAATCCACCGTCTCACACCGGGAACTGAGCCAGGGACGGGCCACCATTCATTATAGCTGGGATCGGGATAACAGGCTTTTCAGGCAGCGTTGCCGGGTAGTAACAACGGAGGGTGCAAAAGACAATGGGGCGCCCGTGGAGGTGATCCATAAGATGCGGGCAGTGGACCCCACCCGACTTGTCGATATGGTTGAGGAAGCCGATTTTCGGGTTCTGGAGAGACCAGGAACGTTTACAATATCCGATCCGGCCATGGGTATCTTCGAGGCAGTGCAGTAAAGAGGCTCGGGCTCATTCGGCCGGGTCGAAGCCAAGCTTCTCGCGAATTGTGGCAGTTCCCTTTAGACCAGGTTTCAGGTCCAACGCCTGCTCAAACACCTCGGTTGCCTTCTCTTCATCGCCCATAGCCAGGTGAACCTCGGCGATTTTTTTCAGGATAAAAGCTTTCTCACTGCGGTCCACGTCGAATTCCAAAATACGTTCGTAACAGGCAATTTCTTCGTTGGGATCTGTGGCATCCCGCGGCAGCTTCCGGCTGTAGAGTTTTTTCAGCCTGACCTCGACCTCTTCGTAGAAATACCTCTGGCGGGGCGGTTCCTTTTCCTTCTCAAACAACTCCTCGTAAAGATCCGCCGCTTCCCGGTTCCGCTCAACCTCCTCCAGTTCTTCCGCAAGCAGGAATAGACAATCCAGGTAATCCCGGGTGTCGAGGTAATCCTCAAGATCGAATGACTGGTCGATGGATAGCTCATCCCAGATATCGATGGCCTGTTGACCCTTGTCCTGCAGCAGGCAGTCCAGCATCCTTTCGACCTGCCCTTTCACTCCCTTATCCCATTCGGTCTCCTCAGGCTCGTTGAAGGCGGGACTGGTCTGCAATAACACATCATAACGTGCTCGCTCACGCTCATTGTTCAGAACCCGGTATGCGGCCATGATCTGTTTCATCCTGCGGGAAGCTTCCTGTTTGGAATCCTCCCGATTGGTGTCAGGATGGTATTTTTTGGCCATCCGTCGGAAGGCTTTCTTAATCTCGCTCTGTGATGCGTCCCGCTCCACACCGAGAATGTCATAGTAATTCTTTTTTTGCGTTTGCATGGTTGCCCAACCCTTGTCTATAAGCTGTGAATAGAGCCTGTAAGAGTCAACGAATGAATGTCCCCGGGAAGCAGATAAATGCGGACGGAATAATCTGTTGGATGGCAGGACATACAGAGGCACCCAGCTCAGCGTGAATCATACCTGCGATCCAGATGTGACCTGCTATCCGATTTGTTCCAACCCCCATCCGAGCCCGTTTATAATAGTCGGTACGGTTCCATTTGTCAATTTTTAAAGGGCCGTTGAGGAATGTGCCCGTTGCGGGCTTTCACTGGCAGGCAGATCCCCTCTGCTGGGTAAGGATCGTTTCCCGCGTTTTTACGGGTGCAAATTCCTCCCCTTTGTCCGAAAGGTTGCGGAAGCTCTCCGGAGCCTGTATGATGCCCCGCCTGTCTCCTGATGTGCTTTCCATCTTCTCATTGACCCAAGAGGTTATCCTATGACTGAAGAACTGACGGCTTTGCTTGTTGGTTGTGGTGGTATGTCCGGTGCGTGGCTGGGCGTGGCCGCGAATGATCCGGCGTTGAAAATGGTCGGGCTCACCGACCTGCGGCGTGAGGCGGCCGAACAACGGGCCGAAGAGTTTGAACTGGGGCCGGAGGTGGTTTATGACAGCCAGGAGGAAGCCCTGGAGGCCACTGACCCTGATGTGGTCTTTGACTGTACGGTGCCCGAGGCTCATTACGAGGTGACGATGAAGGCGCTGGATGCCGGCTGCCACGTGATGGGGGAGAAACCTCTGGCGGATTCGATGGAGCATGCCCGTGAAATGGTGGCGAAGGCGGATGAGGTTGATCGGCTTTACGCCGTGATGCAGAACAGAAGATACCTGCCCAACGCACCTTCAGCCGCCCGTCTCGCCCGGGACGGCAGTCTCGGCAGGCTGACCACCGTCAACGTGGATTTCTATATCGGTGCGCATTTTGAAGGATTCCGGGCGGAGATGGATCACCCCCTGCTGCTGGATATGGCGATTCACACCTTCGATCAGGCGCGCCAGCTCACCGATGCCGATCCCGTCTCGGTCTACTGCGAGGAGTTCAATCCGGAAGGCTCATGGTACAGGGACGGGGCATCGGCCATGTGCATTTTTGAGATGACGGACGACGTCGTATTCAACTATCGCGGATCCTGGTGCTCGGAGGGCTATAACACACCCTGGGCCGGAACGTGGCGTATAATTGGCACGAAAGGCACCGAACTCTGGGCGGAGGATGAGCCAAGGGCGGAGGTGATCGAGGATGATTCCGGGTTTATGAGCGAGATGAAGGAGATAGCCGGGCCAGACGTGCCGGTGGAGGCCGAGGGGCACGAGGGTTGTATCAATGAGTTCCTCAGGTGTGTCCGTGAGGGAGGTGAACCGCAGACGGTGGCCTCGGATAACATAAAGAGCCTGGCCATGGTGTTCGGCGCGATAGACAGCGCGGAAAAGAGTGAACGTGTGCGGATAGACTGACATCTGCGACGGAGATTATTATATGTCCCGACCCAACATCATCTACATCTTTACCGATCAGCAGTCGGCCGACGCGATGAGCTGTGCGGGAAATGAGTATCTGCAGACACCGGCCATGGACCGATTGGCGGAGACGGGAAGCCGCTTTGACCGGGCCTATACCTCCTTCCCGCTGTGCGTGCCGGCCCGGATGTCGATGTTCACCGGGCGGATGCCGCACGAGCTCGGAATATACGCCAATTGTGCTCCCGCGGAGGAGCCCCCCGGAGTGCCGATGCTCGGGGCCCTGATGCGCGAGGGCGGATATGACTGCCATTATGTGGGGAAATGGCATAAAACCGTACCGCAGGACGCCTCGGATATCCACGGCTTTCCGCGGGTCGATTTTGGGGGGGGCTACGGAGGGAAGGACAGCGAAAAGGCCGAGAGGGCCGTCGAGATCATCCGGGATGACCATGAGGACCCCCTGTTCATGGTCGTATCTTTTACCAATCCACATGACGCCTGTGAGCTGGCCCGGGGAGATGATCTGCGGATGGGGGAACTGCCGCCGATGCCACCGGAGGATCAGCTTCCCCCGCTGCCCGACAACTGGCAGGGGCCCGAGCGCGAACCGGAGGTGGTGCGGAGGTTCCAGGAACAACATGACAGCATAGGGCTGGCGCAGGACTGGGATGCACTCCAGACGCGCCGTTTCCGCTGGGGATACAACCGGCTCGTGGAGATGGTGGACCGCGAGCTGAGCAGGATAATGGAGGCGCTGGAGGAAGAGGGGTTGATGGACGATACCGTGGTGATTTTTTCGAGCGATCATGGAGATGGGCAGGGCAGCCACCGGTGGAATCAGAAGTGGTCGCTGTACGAGGAGTCCGCCAGAGTTCCCTTCATCGTGAAACCGCCGGCCGGGCAGGGCCCGGCGGGCAGCACGCCACCGGTTCTGGCCAATGCGAGCCTGGATCTTTTGCCCACCATCCTTGATTATGCCGGTCTTCAGGTGCCAGCCGGGTGCCCCGGGGAGAGCCTGCGGAGCGTCATAAACAACGGTGAAACCGGGGCCTCCAACCGACCGTATGTGGCCTGTGAGACCGAATTCGGTACCTGGGCCGAGGTGGGCGATGACCAGTGGCCCAAGGGCCGGATGATTCGCACTGATCGGTATAAATACATGGCCTATGACGAAGGCGAGCATCCCGAACAGCTGTTTGATATGGACAACGATCCGGGGGAGACGGTTGATCTGGCGGAGCGAGAGGAATATCGGGAAGTGCTCAATACCCACAGGGATCACCTCCGGGAATGGACCGCACGGACTGATGACAATTTCGATGTGCCGGAATGATGGGATCACATACCAGTGAGAATTACTCTCGTCGCCACGAACAGGTGCCAGGTGCCGCAGATCGTCATGCCGGTGGGGGCCTGTCAGATGGCGGAGTCCCTCTCTGACGCCGGTCATAACGTCGAACTGATCGACCTGATGTTTGAGTCCGATCCAGTGGCGGTGCTGAGTGAGCGCCTGCGCGGGGACAGCCCGGACCTGGTGGGGCTCTCCATCCGCAACATCGACAACGGGGATCTACGCAACCCCGTCTCATTCTGCGATGAGTTATCGGAGATATGTGAGTGTGTCCGCCGGCAGGTGGATGCGCCCCTTGTGATCGGAGGTGGTGCGGTGTCGGTGGTTCCGGAGGAACTTCTTCGCCTGACCGGAGCGGACCGGGCTATAGTGGGGGAGGGAGAGGGACCAATGCACAATCTGCTGGACTGTATGGGAGGGCGGAGCGCCGAGCCTGTCCCCGGGGTGGCCACTCTTGAGGGTGGGACACTGGCTGCCGCGGCGCCAGACCGGAGCTGGGCGATGGACCGGCCCGTGGCGCCGGATTATTCCCGCTGGCTTGATGTCGGGCGATACAGGGCGTACGGAGCGGCCACTCCGGTCCAGACCAAACGGGGCTGTCCCCGCAGGTGTATTTACTGCACCTATCCTCTGCTGGAGGGGCGGGAGCACAGGACGTCCGAGCCCGCGCTGGTGGCCGATGCGGTGAGGCGTCTGTGGGAGTCGGGTGCCCGCGAGGTGGAGTTTGTGGATAACGTGTTCAACGATCCGCCCGGACATGCCCTTGCTATCTGCGAAGAACTGATACGACGTGATATCCCGGTACGGCTTGGAACGGCGGAATTGAGTCCCCGAGGCCTGAATAAGTCTCTGCTGGAGGCCATGAATGATGCGGGATTCAACGGATTCGGGCTCACCGTCGAAAGCGCATCGGAGAAAGTTCTCAGCGGGCTGAGGAAGGGGTATGGCCCGGATCGCTTACAAGCGGTTGCGCGGGCGGTGCACCATCAGGATCTGCCGTGCATGTGGATGTATATGCTTGGCGGTCCCGGGGAAACCCGGGAGACGGTTGAAAGAACCCTGGACTTTGCCGAGAGCCGGCTTCGTCGGCAGGATGCGGCGCTGTTTTTCCCCGGGATCCGGATTTTTCCCGGGACTCGGATCGCTGATATTGCGCGGCAGGAGGGGATGTTACCGGACGGTGATGTGAATTTTCTGTATCCTCATTTTTACATGTCGCCGGCGCTGGAGAAGGATTGGCTCATTGCTGAGGTGAGAGCGCGGGCGCGAAGAGTGCCGGGGTTTGTGCCACCTTCGTCCAGATCCGCGGCCTATCTTCCCTGGGTTTATCGCCTGGCCGGGACTCTGGGGCTGGAACGACCGTTCTGGCGCCATACTTCCTCATTACGACGCTGGGTGGCTCCTCTGGGATTATGAGTCGGCTCTGACGTTCTGTTTTTGATGGAGATATATACTGTGGACCGAACTGAAGATATTGTCATCGCGGGAATCGGCTGTGCATCCCCGGAATTCTGCATTGATCAGGAGACGGCCCTCGAGGCGATGAACAAACACTATGAACCGGAGCTGACGGAACGTTCCCGGGAACTGTTGCACAGGTTCTTCGAGCATCCCGGGGTGGTCCACCGCAGGCTGGCCATTGAGAGTCCGGAACAGCTTTTCACCGAGACGCCTGACGAGCGAATGGAGCGTTTCACCCGGAGGTCGGTTGCGCTCTCGGCCAGGGCTGCGGAGGAGGCCCTGGAGGCAGCAGGGGTGTCGGCGGCCCGGGTGGGTGGAATCGTTGTGAATACCTGCACCGGCTATATCTGCCCGGGAATCTCCAGTTATCTCGTCGAATGCCTGGACCTCTCCCCCGATGTTCACGCCTACGATCTGGTGGGGGCGGGCTGTGGTGGGGCGATCCCCAACCTGGAACTGGGTCAACTGCTGGGGATGGCTGAGGATGACCTCGTGATAGCCGTATCGGTGGAGATCTGTTCGGCCACCTACCAGATGGGGGAGGATCCGGCTCTGCTGGTTTCCAATGCCCTGTTCGGGGATGGCGCGGCGGCCGCTGTTCTCGGTTCACTGGAGGATGGGCTGCGGATCGTGGATTCCCAGAGCCGCCACGTTCCTCGATACCGCGATGACATCCGTTATGTTTACCGTAACGGTCAGCTCCACAACAGCCTGAGCGTTACTCTGCCGGTCAAATCCTCCCGGGTGGTGGGGCGTCTCGTTGAGGATTTCATGACGGGGCACGGTCTCAAACCGGATGACGTTCATCACTGGGCTGTGCATCCAGGCGGTGAGAAGGTCATTCAGCGTCTGCAGGAGGCGATTGGCCTGGGGGATCAGCAGGTGGCGCCCACCCGGAGCATACTCCGCAATTACGGCAATCTTTCCTCAGTCAGCGTCTGGTTTGTGCTTCGGGAAATACTGAGAGAGGGAATGGAACCGGGGGAACGATGTGTGATGCTGGCCTTCGGGGCTGGCCTGAGTGCCCACCTCATGCTGCTTGAGAAGG
>JBKHGK010000077.1:0-7696 GCA_046539705.1 Candidatus Brocadiia bacterium
GAAGCGGTCCACTACGAGCAGGTTTCCGGCTTTCGTGCGTGGAAAGGGCTGGTAGTGCAGGGCTTGAGCCCCGCCGTATCCGTCCGCGAAAAGCAGGCCGAAAATAAAGGAGAACTATACGATGGATATTATGCCGATAGATCATATCTGGGACTGGGAGGAGCGGCTGGAGAGACAGGATGCTTTCTGGGATCGGGAGGTTATTGACCGGCCTGTGATCAACATCACCCTTCCGCGGGAGAACCCGGATTATCCGCAGCCGGCGGACAGGAGTTGGGATTCGGAGCGGGACCGGTGGCTTGACACCAGCTATGTGGCGGAAAAGGCGCTTGCGGACGCCATGAACAGGTGGTATCTGGGCGATGCCCTTCCGCACGCCTATCCCAATCTGGGCCCGTCCGTGTTCAACGCGTTTTTCGGGGCCGAGCTGGGATTTGCGGAGACCACAAGCTGGGCCGAACCGATGCTCCGGAGCTGGGATGATGCCCACGACCTTGATTTCACCCGAGATAACTTCTATTTTCAGAAGCTCGTTGAAATGACCGATGCCCTTATGGATATCGGGGAAGGGAAGTTCTACACAGGGATCACCGATCTGCATCCCGGCGGCGATGCGCTCATGTCCTTCCGCGAGTCGCAGCACCTGGCCATGGACCTCATAGAACATCCGGACGAGGTCAGTCGGATGGTGGATTATGTGACTGATGTTTTCTTCGAGGTCTACGACTTTTTTGCCGATAAGTTGCTGGAGGCCGGACAGGCGATCAATACGTGGGCCGGAATCGTGTCGACCAGACGCTGGTATGTGCCGAGCAATGATTTCTCCTGCATGATTTCCAATGAGATGTTTCGGGAATTTTTCCTGCCGGGTATAGAGGAGGAGTGCGAACATCTCGAGGCCTCCATATACCACCTGGATGGTCCCGGGGCACTGCAGCACCTGGATAGCCTGCTGGAGATATCGCAGCTGGATGCCGTACAGTGGGTCCCGGGCGCCGGTAACGGTCCGGCCTCCGACTGGCTGGACGTATACCATCGGTGTCAGGATGCCGGAAAAGGACTCCAGATTACACTTCACGTCGATGAGCTGGACCTTTTCATGGACGAACTGCATCCCGCAGGATTATGGATCAGGATGGCCGGGGTGGAGAATCGCGAACACGGCGAGCGGATACTGGAGAAGGTGCAGTCGTGGACCTGAAGAGTCGATCTGCAAAAATCAGGAAGGAGAATTGTATGAAAGGCAGAGTTCTGGCACTATCGATCGTTATGCTGTTGATGTCTGTTACGTTGGTCCAGGCCGGCGAAGTGGTTTTCCGGAACGGGGACCGGCTGACGGGATCGTTTGAAGGTATAAGGGAGGGGACAGTTCTGTTTCGCTCCGAGCTCGCCGGTGACGTCGACATTGCCCCGGAACGAGTGCAGAAACTATCCGTGGAGGAGGATCGTGAGATGCAGACGATCAAGCTGGTAAACGGAGATGTTCTGACGGGCCGCATTCGGGGTATGGAAAAAACGCATGTAATCGTCGAGACGGAAGTTACCGGTCGGGTGGAGATACCGGTGGACAGGATCGAGGGCACCGGTGATAGGGAATCCGGGCAGCTGCGGGATCGCCAGGGAAGTGAACGGTCAGAGGGTGCTTCTGTGGAACCAGATGAGGAGGCGGAAGAAGAAAGTGCAGAGGATTCCAGCAGTGAGGTCGAGGCGCAGCCCGCCGGTGAGAAGGGGGTCGTGATCCTCAGGGATGGGGATGTCATCTCGGGCAGGGTGAAACGCCTGGAGGAGGATCAGATGATTTTTGAGGCGGACGCCGGGGGGACGCTGACAATTGACCGGTCGACAATCGAGACCTTCGCCTCCGGGGACCGGGTGGAGATGCACCTGACTGACGGGGCCGTGGTCAGAGACCGGCTGCGGTCGTCGAATCCGGGAACCGTGAAGCTTGCCGGTGAGGGGGGCGTGCAGGGGCAGGCCCTGGAGATGTCCAGCATCGAGTCGATAAACCCCCCTCCGCCGCCCGGTCCCGAGTGGTCCGGGAGCCTGTCGGCGGGGTATACCGTGACGCGGGGCAACAGCGACACGACGGCGGGCAATGTGGATCTCTCCCTGCGCCGGGATAGTGAGAGGACAAAATTCAGGTCGGGTTTGAACTATCAGTATGCCACGGAGGAGACAGGGGAGGGTGAGGAGCAGACCACCCGCGATACCCTTGTGGGAAAGACCAACCTGGACTATTTTGTGAGCGAACGGTGGTTCACTTACGGAATGGGGCGTTTCCGGCGCGATGCGGTGGCGGATCTGAATGCCAGGCTCAACCTGGGCAGTGGTATGGGGTATGAATGGCTGAGCACGGATGCGCTGATGCTGTCCACTCGCGGGGGGCTCGGGTGGACCTATGAGAATTTTCAGGGCAGTGTGGAGGATGAAAGCGCGGCCGCCGCGCACGCCGGTTACGAGTTTGAGGCCCACCTTAACGAGCGACTGCGTTTCCTCCACGATACTTTCTGCTCCAACACGCTGGAGGAGCTGTCCGAATACACGCTGTCCTCCAGTGCGGAACTGCGCTCCCCGATCAGCAGTATATTTTACGTCTCGTTGAAGGCGATGATGGACTACGATTCGGACCCCGCGGAGGACGCGGAGAATACCGATCTTACCTATATGCTGGGCATAGGGGCGGATTTTTGATCCTCCGCCCGCTGCGTTCCCATGCGTATCGACTCAGGCGGACAGGTCATGCAGATGGTGCGCGGCCCCGGGACCTCTCCTCGGGCGAGATTCCCCATCGGCCGAAAATCTGGATCCGCGGGACGAGCGCCTTTGTCTGTTCTCATATCTGGCGCACCGACGACTCGTGAAATATACGGGTTATTCCCCGGCAGTGTTGACGTGGATTCTGCGGATGTTTTCCGCATTGATGCTCGTTACGCCGTCGCGGTTCTGTACCCGTCCCTCCACGATGTATGGTCCGATCCCCCGTAACTGATCGTCGCATTTCTGATGGGCTTGCGGGAAAAGGAGGGCTTCAAAGATTCCGTGTTCGTCCTCCAGTGTGAGAAATTGCATTGTGCGGCCATGCCGGGTGGTTGTCGTCCTGCGTGCCGTGAGGATGCCCATCGTCCTGATATTCTGTCCGGTGAATGAGTCCAGCGCGTTGCTGCTCGGCAGGGGGGGGCCGTTCAGATGCCACCGGAACGGTATGATGGGATGACGGTGAACGGAGAGTTCCAGTGCGTGCATTTCCGCGCCAAGCGTGTCCATGGGGCCGTACGCCGGGAGGTCAGGTGGTTCCGGGAGGGGATGTCCGTCGGGGAAAAGTGTGCCCGGGGAGGTGTTTGTGATCCTGTCGTCGAGGGCTTTTAATCCCCACAGGAGCTGGGGACGGTTCCATTCGGTACAGTCCAGTGCCCCGGCCAGTATCAGATTTTCGGCCTCCCGTTTGCCGGCATTCGTCCGGGACAGGAAATCGGGGAGTGAGTCGAACGGTCTGTTTTTTCGCGCCTGTCTGATGCGTTTCAGGGTGTGTTCGGACAGTTCCTTCACCGCTCCCAGTCCCACCCGTATCCCTTCGGTCTCGGCGCTGAATTCCGCATGTGATTGATTAACGCTGGGCGGGAGGATCTTCAGCCCCATGCGTCTGGCCTCTTCCAGGTGGGTTCGGCGGGGGTACATGCCCCACTGGTGATTCAGCACGGCCGTCATGAAGGGGAGCGGGTGATGTGCTTTGAGATAGGCCAGTTCATAGGCCATTTTTGCGTAACTGGCGGCATGCGCGCGGCAGAACGAGTAACTGTTGAACTGTGCCATGCGGGCCCAGACCTCGGCGGCGGTCCGGGGCGGGACTCCGTTATCTTTTGCTTTGTGAATGAAATACGTTGAGATCTCGCGCAGCCTTTGGCGGGAGTCGGCCTTTGATATGGCCCGGCGCAGCCGGTCACCTTCCTCCAGGGAAACATCCGCAAGGGCGGAGGCCACTCGCATTGCATCGTCTTCAAACAGCAGGATTCCGCGTGTTTCCTCAAGGGCGTCCTCCAGCAGTGGGTGCGCGAACTCCACCGGGGCTTCGCCCCGAGCTCGCTGGATGAACTGGTCTTTCATCCCGCCGGATGCCGGAGCCGGGCGGATGAGTGCCAGCACCTGCATGAGCTGGCGAATGCTATGGGGTCGCAGCCGGCGCAGCAGACTGCGCATGGCGGGCGATTCAAGCTGGCAGCATCCCAGCGTGCGGCCCTCCCGCAGCAGCCGAGCGGTGGCGGGGTCATCATCGGGGATGGGATCGGGAGGTTTCTCTTTGATCCCCCTCTGGTTGATGATTGCGCTGGTGCGGGATTGGATGGTCAGTCCGTGGTTCCCCAGGAAATCCATTTTCACCAGGCCCCGTTCCTCCACGGCATCTTTATCATACTGTGTGATAACGACGCCTTTGCTGGCCCGCTCCAGAGGCACGTAATCCTCGAGGGGGCGTTCGCCCACCACCAGTCCACCACAGTGCACGCCCACGTGGCGGGGAAAACCGCGGAGCGATTGCGCCGCGAGGGCTATATCTCTCAGCTTCTCCTCCGGTAGTGGGGAATCGGTATCGGCATCGGTGGAGAGTACGGCATCATATACCGAGCGATCGGAGTTGCGTTCCAGCTTCGCGCTCAACCGATTGACCTCTTTCTGGCAGACCCCATGCGCCCGGGCGACGTCGCGGAAGGCGGAACGCAGCCGGAATGTGCTGTGGGTGGAGACCATGGCTACGTGTCTGGAGCCGTATCTCCGGTAAATACTTTCTATAAGCCTGTCCCTTTCCGTCCAGCCGAGATCCACGTCCAGATCCGGTGCATCATCCCGCCGTCTGTGAAGGAATCGTTCGAATGGGATGTTGTACGCAAGGGGATCGACCTGGGTGATACCGAGCAGGTAGGACACGATGGAGCCGGCTCCTGATCCCCGTCCGATTGTGGGGATATTCTTACGAAGGGCGTACTGCAGCACTTCCCGGGCGAAGAGGAAATATTCGGTGAAACCGAGATCATCTATGATCGCCAGTTCTTTTCGCAGACGCTGCAGCGCGCAGACCCGGTTGTCGGGATACATTTTGCGTATCTGCGCCCGACAGAGCTGTTTCAGGTATTCCAGCGCGGATCTGTCGTCCGGGGTGCTGCAGGTGGGGAAAACGGAATCGCCCAGGGGGATTTCGCAGTTACAGTCCCGGAGTATGTGAGCGGTGTTCTCAAGCGCCGCGGGAGTATCCGCAAAGGTCTCCCGAATCTCGTCCGGTGACATGAATCGGGAACCAGGTGGAGCCACCGAGCAGTCGCTCAGGTCCGATATTACTGTGTTGTCCCGGATGGCCGCGAGGATGAGATGGAGGGGGCGATCGGATTCTTCGGGGAAATATACGTCGGGTGTTGCGGCAGGGGCTATCCCCGTTTGCCGGGCACATTGCCGGATGTTGCGCTGGTGGGAGAGGGGCCGTGGGTGACACAGGAGCAGCCACAGTTGTTTCTGGTTGATTTGCTCGCACAGTGTGCGGGCAAGGTCCACATTCTCGGTCAGCACGTGAAGCCCCTGCTGACATTCCGTCAGAGCCTCCGGCAGGGAAAAATCATCCTTCAGGTTGCGGCGGCTCAACAGCCGGCACAGGTTCATATAGCCGGTGGCATTTTGTGCGAGGACAACCGCGGTGTAGGGAGGTGTGGTGAGTTCGGTGCCGATTATGGGTTTTATATCGGCCTCGCGGGCTCTGTGATAGAAGGGGATTGCTCCGTAGAGATTATTCCGATCAGTGAGGGCAAGCGCCCGGAGCTCGTGGTGCTGTGCGAGCTTTATCAGCTCTGTGAGCTCGGCCGTGCCGGTGAGCAGGGAGCAATTACTTCGTAAGAGAAGGGGTGCGCAGAACGAATCCATATCTATCCCTCCTCAGGTCCCCGCAGCCAAGCATCTCGGTGCCGGAGACCAGAACTGAGTGTCCGAATTTGTCGCGCAGCTCATCCATGTGAGCGTAAAGCGCGCGTTTGCGATCACCTTGTCCTCCATCGAAAAGCGCCTTCTGCCGGCCGTCGCCGTGGGCGAGATCTGTCAGCTCGAGACCTGTTGCGTGGATTTGCGCGCGTCGGGAATATATCGTCTGGAGCAAATTTCTGGCCTCCCGTCCGATGCGCGTATCCTCGTCGGCCGGTGGATTCATTCTGATGCGTTTCCGGCGAGAGCGGGAATCGGAGTACCTTATCCACACCGTGAGGGCTCCGGCCCGGAGGCGACGGCGGCGCAGCGCCCGGGTGGCCCGGCCGGTCAGGTAATCAAGCATGCCCTTTATCCGGGTTTGATCGGTGGTGTCGGAGCGGAACGTCGTCTGGCGGCTGATGGAGGTGGGGAGGGGGGACTCGCCGACGCGTCTGTGGTCCCGGCCCCGACACCGGTTGTGGAGTTTTTCGCCATCTTTACCAAACATGTTTCGCAGCGACTGGCGATCGAGCCTGCGCATATCGCCGGCGGTGTGGATGTTGAGTTTGCGCAGTTCATCGCCGCGTGATCGTCCGACGCCCGGCAGTTTCTCGACGTTCATGTCACGGATGAATTGCTCTTTCTCCTCATCATTGATTCTCCGAATTCCATCGGGTTTGACCCCGGATCCGGCAAGTGCCGCTATCATGATATTGGGGCCGATTCCCACCGTCACCGACAGGCCGGTGGCCGTTTTTACGTCTCGTTTGAGGCGTTTCCCGGCCTCCAGTGGATCGCCCAGCATCCGTTCGGTGCCATTCAGATCACAGCAGGCCTCGTCAAGATATGTTTCGACCCGGGGCGAAAGCTGCCGGCAGTGCTGGAAAACATCCTGTGCAAAGCTGCGATAGGTGGGATAGTGGCCTTCGAGTACGACCAGATTGGGGCAGAGCTGGCGCGCACGACGCAGCGGCATACCGGCCTCCAACCCGTATTGACGGGCTTGATACGAACAGCTTGCGATACACCCGCTGCCCACGGCCACGGGCCGCCCGCGGAGGGCGGGATTCTTCACCTGTTCCACCGACGCGAAGAAGGCGTCGATATCCACATGCATAATGGGTGCCATGGAACTCACCTCGCAGGGTTTTCGGGTCTGTTCCGAGCCGATTATATGAACGACGAACTCAGCCCGGGGATAATGAAATCATCGGGACGGATTGTGTTTTCGTCACTTTTATCCGGAACCGCGGCGCCACACAACGGCGTCTCGCACCGGGCCACAGTTTCATCCGGCCCGTCGCTTGGAGAGTTATCCATAATTACTCATTTCCGCTATCCCGTATATTTCACGAGTCGTCAGTGCGCCAGATATGAGAACAGCCCAAGGCGGGTGTCCCGCTCATGAGCGGGATACCCCAACTGCGGGCTATCCCTCCATCATCACCTGCTGCAGCCACCAGGTTCGGTCCTGCTGGCGGAAACAGAGCTGGAAGGTATCCTCAGAGCGATCGGTCAGCACGGCGAAGTAAAGCAGGCTGTTGTTCCCTTCCCGGTCCTCCCAGGTGGCATTGACGCTGGTGATTGTGAAGGTTCGGTCCTCCCTTTTGAAGAGCCGGGGTATGATTTTCCCCCCGGGCCAGAAGTCGGCCCTCACTTTGATCGGTTCGTTGATATCTTCGATATGCATAATTACACCCGTATATTTCACGAGTCGTCAGTGCGCCAGATATGAGAACAGTCAAAGGCGGGTGTATTCTAA
>JBKHGK010000078.1:0-7629 GCA_046539705.1 Candidatus Brocadiia bacterium
TGGGATTGACCGGGGTACATAAAAATCCCCCATCCCGGGGGGATGAGGGAAAGGTGCAACGCTAAAGAGGGCGAAAGTTACATCTGCGGTGCCGGCGGCTGTTGGGGTTGTCCGTCATCCCCGTCCTTTTCCGGCAGGTCACCAACCACAGCATCGGTGCTCAGGAGGACGGAGGCGACGCTGACGGCGTTTTCCAGTGCCGTGCGGACCACTTTTGTGGGGTCGACAACGCCTCTTTCCAGCAGACTGCAGTATTCATCCGCCGCGGCATCGTAGCCGTAATCGTCCTTGCCACCGAGGACCTTTTCGATGACGATTGAGCCCTCCTGACCGGCGTTAGTTGCAATCTGTTTCAGCGGTCGTTTGAGTGCGCGTCGGATAATATCTACGCCGACGCCTTCGTCGCCGTCCAGATCCAGGTTGTCCAGGGCGCTGGATGCACGGAGCAGTGCGACGCCACCACCGGGCAGGATGCCTTCCTCGACGGCTGCTCGAGTGGCCTGAACGGCATCTTCGACCCTGTGCTGTTTTTCCTGCATTTCCACCTCGGTGGAGGCACCGACGTTGATCTGTGCGACGCCGCCGGAGAGTTTCGCAAGGCGTTCCTCCAGTTTTTCCGCGTCGTAATCGCTGGTGGTATCATCCAGTTCGTGTTTGATCTGCTGGATGCGCCCCTGGATGTCACTCTGCGAGCCGGCGCCCTCAATTATGGTCGTGTTGTCCTGATCGATGACCACTTTCTCGGCGCGTCCGAGGTCATCCCGGGTGACGGATTCCAGATCCATACCCAGTTCTTCGCTGACGACCTGACCGCCGGTGAGCACGGCGATATCCTGGAGCATCGCCGACCGCCGATCCCCGAAACCGGGGGCTTTGACGGCGGCGGTGCGCAGCACACCCCGCATTTTGTTGACCACAAGCCCGGCGAGTGCTTCGCCTTCGACATCTTCAGCGATGACCAGCAGAGGGCTATCCGAGCGTGCGACGTCTTCCAGCAGGGGAACGATATCCTGCAGGGAGGAGACGCTGTCTTCAACGAGCAGGATGTAGCAGTCCTCCAGCACCGCTTCCATGGCCTCGTTATCAGTCACAAAGTAGGGGCTCAGATATCCGCGGTCGAACTGCATTCCTTCGACCAGTTCGACGTAAGTTTCGCGGGACTGGCCCTCTTCAACCGTGATAACGCCATCTTTACCGACTTTATCCATCGCATTGGCGATCTGTTCGCCGATGGTGCGGTCATTATTGGAGGCGATAGAGCCCACAAACACGATGTCGTCTTTTCCGGAGACCGGTTTGCTTATATTTTGCAGTTCCTCGACCACCACTTCGGCGGCTTTCTGCACGCCACGGCGCAGGGCCATGCCATCGGAGCCGGCGGCGAGATTTTTGAGGGCTTCCTCGAAGATTGCTTCGGCAAGCACAGTCGCTGTGGTGGTGCCATCGCCGGCGGCGTCGCTGGTCTGGGAGGCCGCCTGTTTGACCAGTTCGGCGCCCATGTTTTCGAAGTTGTCTTCCAGTTCAACCTCTTCGGCCACCGCAACTCCGTCCTTGGTGACGGTGGGCGCGCCGAAACTCTGTTCGATAATCACGTTTTTGCCACGCGGGCCGAGTGTGCTTTTCACCGCTCTTGCGAGCTGATTAACGCCGCTGCGGACAGCCTCGCGGGCCTCCATCTGGTATTCTATTCGTTTTGGTGCCATAGCTTATATCCCTCCGTTTACTCAATAACTGCAAGAATATCGTCTTCGGACATCAGCAGGTATTCTTCGCCTTCCACCGTCACATCCGTGCCGGCATAAGAGGCGAAGATTACCCGATCGCCTTCCTGAACCTGGAATTCGACCCTGTTGCCGGATTCCAGCTGTTTGCCTTCACCGAGGGCTATAATTTCACCCTCCTTGGGCTTCTCCTTGGCCGTGTCCGGCAACACGATGCCGCCGGCAGTGGTGTCTTCGGCCTCCAAACGCTTCACAAGAATCTTGTCACCGATGGGTTTGATGTTGGCCATCAGTCATGCCTCCTACTTGTTTTGGTGAATCTGACTAACGAGTTAATACACGATCATCGTCGAACGAAGAATATAAAAGCGCAAAATATGTGCCACTGGCGGCTCATCACCGTTTTTAACCCTCTCAGGGACGGGTTCATTCGCCTGCGGGAGGCTTCTGAGGGGGTTTTATGGCGAATATGGATTATTCGGGATCGCTCGATCATCCGGGGCGAATGCGGTTCGCCGATCTGTAAAGCATCGAGCAGATTTTTTCTGCTGTCAAAGTGGCAACGGTTCTCAGGCCCGTTCTGGAGCTGTCTGCCATAGTGGCAGAGGTCGATCCGGTGCTCAAAACAGCAGCTGTTTGCCGGAAACATGCTCATAAGATAGACTGTCCTGTATGCCAATAACACAGCTACATTGCATATACTGTGAAGAACGATACGATATCCGGGGATCGTCCGTCGACGGCGCCACGGTTCTGTGTCCCCGGTGTGGGGCCGCGCTCACCCAGAATATCTCCGAGTGGGGGATGAGAACTCGCCGGAAAGACCCATATCGCAAGCAGGAGTATGCCGGGTGTGAACTCAAAAAGCGTGTTGGGGCGGGGCGGTTCTCTTTCACCTACAGGGCGGAACATCAGGATCATGACGTTCCGGTTCTGATGGAAATTTTCCCCCATGATCGGGAAGGCTACGATGAGGAGTGGATAAAGACTCTCTTCCGGGGGCTTGCCCGCGGTGCTAAGCTCAGACATCCCAACGTGGCGGTTCTATATGATCTGGGGCGGAGAGAGGGCTATGATTTCAGCATCCGCGAGCTCGCCGATGGAGGGACTGTACGTCGGAGACTGGAGAAGGACGGGAAAATTCCCGTTGGAGAAACTCTGCCGCTTATGGAGGGTGCTTTGAGAGCCCTCAGAGTGGCCGAAAGGAAGGACCTGTACTGTGGACGTATCAGCCCCGATAACTGTCTGCTGGACTACGATGGCTCCATCAAACTCAATCATTTCGGACGTCCTCTCCATCCAGCTGAACTTGAGGAGTTCCGTCTGACCATATCCGATGCGCTCACCGGACCCTGTTTCTATGTGGCCCCGGAGCAGGTGGAGGAACCGACCGCCGGCAGCATCAAAGGTGATCTCTATTCCCTTGGGCTCACCATGTTTGAGATGTTGTCCGGGCGTAAGGCATTTAATGGTACGACCGCCCGGGAAATTCTCGAGTCGCGGCTGGAATGGAACGCCCCGCCTCTGCAGAGCGTCAATCCGAAAGTGCCGGACGAGCTCAATGAGTTTGTGGGCTCTTTGACTGTCCGGAATCCGGCTGAAAGGCCCGATGGGGCGGCGGAAGCCCTGGAGCAGTTACACGAGGTCGCACGGAAACTGAATCAGCGAACTGATCTGAATGATACTCCCACCGTTGCGGGGGAGGAGGATCAGGGGCAGGCCGACAGGTTCAAGGCCTTTATGTGGACCGCTCTGGCGTTTGTGCTGCTGGGGCTCTCCATTTACCCCTTCTACCGAATATCCCAGTGGGATAGAGAAGCCGATCAGGAGGCTATCGGTGAGGTGGCCCCGGCGCCGCGAAGCGGCCGAGTGCTGATTATAGTGGAAGATGACGGCGAAAGGCTTGGCCGGGAGGAACGGCTGAAAATTCTTACCGTGGCGGCCGCGCAGGTGAACAGCCTGGGGCAACTTATAGCGGTGGACCCTTTTCTTAGCGCAGGCGAGTCCTATGAACGGGCGGGGGTTGACGGAGCTATCCTGAGAACTGATCCCACCTACGTCATGCGCATCAGGGCGTCTTCTGATTCTGAGGAGGATGCTGAGGTCACTCTGGCCGCACTCAAAGGATCCGAATGGACCGTCCAACAGCCCGTGGAGTCCGCGGACCAGCCGGAGTTAAACACGGTAATCCGGGGGGTTCTTGAGCAGGCGGCGGAAAGAATGAAAGTGGAGGAGTTTGTGCCCCCGAAATCACATTCGGAGGATTTCTGGGATCGCCTTGCACGGGCGGTGAAAGCTGAGCGACGCGCTGATTTTGAAGGCGCCATGAAACTTGTGTCTGGTTCCGGTGACGGGACGGACAGAACGAGTGTGATAGCCAGAATACTGCGCCAGTACTGGGCTCTGGTCCGTGGTCTTCATCGATCCGAACCCGTGACAGAGGGCGAATTCACCGTTGAGGAAAAAGTCACGGGAGAATGGGCGGCCCTGGCGGAGGTGCTGGAGGATGTGCAGAGCGGTGGGCCGGAAGGTCTGCGCCGGGCTCTGGCCGAGTATCTGGCGGAGCAGCCCGATTCCCCACGTGGGCACTATCTCCTCGGGCTGTGGAGAATGCATACGGGTAGAACCCGGGAGGACTCACTTGCCGCTTTCTGGAAGGCGATCGAATCGGATCCGGGCTATCTCCCCGCCGTGTTCGAAGCTGCAGATCTGGTTCACCGCGGAGACTCCGGCGAGCTGGATGATCTGCTTTCCCGATACCGGGAAGTGGCCTGGCGTCCCGAGCATATCGACCGTGTTCAGGAATACTGTGATGATCTCAGGGCAGATTCTCCGACGGACTCCCTTCCGGATGCGAAGACGGAGTAATCAGGGTGTTCAGGTCTGATCTGGCCTCGCTACACCCGCCACCGTTGGCGGGTGTCTCGACCATCGTGATTATATGTGAGTGAATAAAGTGGTTTTAATGGACCTTTTCTGGGTGAGCGGCGTCTAATATGGTGAGGATCAATGACTGATTCCTGTGATACAGATGGGAAACTCATCGGCCGTGCTGTAGCGGGAGATCAGGAGGCTTTTGGCGAGCTCGTCCGGCGGAATAAGGATTACGTGTATAACGCGGCGGTTCATCTGCTGGGCCCCACACCCGAGGCCGAGGACGTTGCGCAGGAGGTATTTGTGAAAGCATGCCGAGGAATCGACGGCTTTCGTGGTGAGTGTAGTTTTAGCACATGGCTGTATGGCATCATGCTCAACTGCGTGAGGAGCCGCTGGCGGAAACAGGGCCGAAGGCCGGACGTTCTCAGCCTGGAGGCGAACGGAGATGAGGAGGATGACGGGTTTTCCCCCGAACCGGAAGATACTGATGCAGATGGCCCCGAAGAGCGTCTGCTCCGGGAAGAACGGCGGGATCTGGTCCGCCGGGCTATCCTGCGGCTTCCGACGCAGTTCCGGGAAATTGTAATACTGCGAGATCTGCAGGATCTCAGCTACCGGGAATTGTCCGCTGCTCTGGATATTCCTCTCGGAACCGTGAAGAGCCGGCTGGCCCGCGCCCGCGACGCGCTCCGGGAAGAGCTGGTCCCGGTGTTTATGGATTTAAGTTGAACGACAGGACAAGTCAGGTCAGGCCCATGAAATGTGTCAAAATACAGAGGTTGCTGTCGGAATATCTTGACGGGGAGCTGTGCCGGGAAGACAGGCGAGCCGTCGAGCAACACCTGGCCTCCTGTGATCGCTGTGAGCGGCGGTTGGAGGAGCTCCGCAGGACGGTGGAGGCGGTGGCGGATCTGCCGCCGGAGACGGCCCCGGATGGGTTCTGTAACGACGTCCTCGGCCGTATTGGGTCCGGGGGCCCTGCACAGCAGAAAGTAAGCTATTTGGAAAGATGGCAGAAGCCGATGATGGTTGCGGCGATGTTTCTGGTTGTGGCTGGGGTGATTGCCCTTTTGCCGTCCGAAACCGCGCATTATGCCCGCAGGGGGGACCATAGGAATGAGCGGGAGAGCTATAGACGCGAGGAGGGGCCCATCAGCAGGGATGCCCGATCCGCAGAAGCAAAAAGCGAGGAAACGACGGAAGAAAGGACCGGCGCCGAATCGTTGCAGCGGGAGTCGATGGCCGAGCAGAGCAGAGACGAAGAAGGAGACCGGGGGGGCGGGGTGGGCGACCGGGCCGCTGAAACCATGAAATCGAGTGCGGCTGCCATGGAGGCCAGTGACCTGGACGATTCCGCCCGCGCGGGCGCAGAGATTCCACCGGATGAGCTCCCCCGGCAGCGAATAACTGTTGAGGCTGAAAAGCCGTTTGAACGGGCCGTGGAGCTTCTCGCATTTCTGGAGGGTGAGGATCTGCGTCGGGCCAGCCTCTCTGTAAAGAACAGCGAATCCGTTTTGGTGGACCTCGTTATCGAAGGGGAAAGTCACTTCCGTTTTATGGAGAGGCTGGTAGCGGATTACGGGGGATATGAAAAACTCGACAACCGGCGGTTCGGGGGGCACGAACAGTATCTCCGGGCGTTTGAGGATAAGGCGGAAGGGGAAGAGCTGACGGAACCGGAGGCTGATCCTCCCCCGGCGGTGCACCTGAAGATCCAAATTAACCCTATCAACCGCTGAACTGCGAGCCGGCGTCTCCAGCATCCGGTGATATCATTCAGACAGCCAGGATTGCAGCAGGGTTAGTGACCGGGCGGCGACTCGACGGATGCCGCCCTGCGCGGCCACCGCGCGGGGATCGTATTCAAGTGTGATTTTCCCCAGAAATCCGTCGGCCCGGAGTCGCCTCACCCATCCATGTAGCTGATGGGAATCCGCATTTATGGGCCGGTGATCTTCCCCATCGATAACGTCATGCAGGTGCACGTGCGTGATGCGAGAAACGAACTCCTCCGGTGGTTGTGCCGGCTGTCCATGTCTCTCCATCGACAGCCGGTAGTGTCCGGTGTCCCAGCAGAGTGAAAGGTCCGTTCCTTTCACGACCTGTAGCAGTTCGGCGGCCGTATCCCCCGTTCTCACGATATTCTCCTCCGGGGCTGGGGGCACCTGATGTTCGAGGGCGACCCGGACCCGAAAATCGGATTCGTTAACGGCGTTCTCCAGATAGTTTGCGAAGTCCCGGGAGACACTCAGCATCTCTGTCCGGAGGTTCTCTTCCGCTGTTGCGCCGGGGTCAAAGTGTTCCTCGGCCGCATGGAAGATCATGGTTACCGGTTGGAGCAGGGATTGAGCGGCAGTTTCGGCGGCCTTAACGAGCCTGTCGACGGCGGCGCGGCATTCCGATCCCCGGGTAAAACGCGCGATACGGTGGACGCCGCCGAGGTAGGGGTGAACAGCCATGCCGAGTCCTGCTGCCCTGCAGGCCTGGATCCCTTCCTCAAGCAGTTCCGCCTCCCGGGAGGATGCCAGAGGGCCGACCGAAAATTCGACGTAGTCAAAACCCAGATTGCGGAAATGGATGAGAGACATTTTCCCGTTGGCGGGTTTTATATCCTGAATGACCGGCTGCCATTCAAGGGGCAGGGGGAGGCCGATGTCGATTTTTTTACACTGCCGCATAGGTTGTCCTCCTGTTCTGCGATCTTCTGAGCGACGGGATTTTGCGAAAACATGCTGTTTCAGGGCCGAGAGCACGCCATACGCCGGCATAGTCCGGATGTCGGGGGCTGAATCGGTCACCGTTTGCCCTCGCGGCGGGCTTTTTCCGGGGCCATATTTTGATCACCTGCCGGCGAGGTGTTCCGGTTGTTCAGAACCGGTCCACGGCCACTCTGTCCCGCATATTTCATGAATTCCGAAGTGATATTACTATAAACTACTTCTGCACTGTGTCTTACTCCGATTTATACCATGATAATTTGTACACACCCTGTACCGAGCGAGTTTGCAAGCAAACGGCCGGAATTCACCCT
>JBKHGK010000079.1:0-7628 GCA_046539705.1 Candidatus Brocadiia bacterium
GTTGCCGGCGCTGTTAAAAACACCCTGTTGTTATAAACCTGTCTGTGACTTTGCGATTCACGTTTGCTGAAGTTGTTTGTAGAACAATTAAAGTTTGAGGTTTATGAAGTATGCGGGGTAAGCGGCACTTCTTGCGCTCATGTCTGCCCGGAGTACAGGGACTCTATCAGAGTATAAGATGGACCGGCAACCCCTGTGACCCATCCTCCATCTTTGGATGCAGGCTATATACGTCGCCCCACGTATCTGATAATCCCATGTCCATGAGTCTCCCCGTGTGATTCATCCTCCACCTCCAGAGTGCGACAGACCACGGTGTCCAGGGGAGCGAAGAGGTTCTCGATTTTTCCCGGAGAAAAATAATTACGCACGAGAGGGGCGAATTCGCTTGCCCTCCGTCTGCCCGCGGCGCCGGGATCTGAGGGCGTAAAATCCTCCGTCAGGACGAGTCCACCCGGACTCAGAGCTGACATCATAGTCCCGGCTACTCGCGGCACATCCTGGTCTTTGAGGTGACATAACACCGTTATGGCAAGCACAATGTCAAAAGTCCCCCTCGGGGGATTCAGAGTCGTTATATCCCGACATTCCGCTGTGATATTCAGTCCGCGGGATGCAGCGGTAGACTTCAGCCGCTCCACGGCCGTGGAAGATGAATCCACCGCCCTCACTCTGTACCCCTTTTCCGCAAGGAAAAGGGCATTCCGGCCCTGTCCGCTGCCCAGATCAAGCACCCGTCCGCCGGTCTCTCCGTCAAGATAGGTGGTTATCCATCGGCTGGGACTCCGCCCGAAATAGGCGTCGTCAGCCGCATACCGGCGATCATAATGCGAAGCATCCATATTGGCCTTTCCAGAGGACAAAACCGTACCGAGAGCGCTGGAGCAAAAAAGGGAGACCTCTCAGAACTAACGTCCGGAGTCGGTCCTGCAGATTCACTTTGGCAGTCCGACCGCAATGTATGTTTTCCCAATCCGGATAACGTCTTTGTGGAACAGGGTATGACGTTCCGTAACCTCCTCCTCTCCGACGTACGTTCCGTGAGTGCTCCCCAGATCCCGGACGAACCAGATCTCGTCCACACATTCCACCATCGCGTGCTGTTTGGACACGGTCGGATCCGAGAGAGTTATGCTGTTCTCATGGCTCCGTCCGATCGTGTGATAGTCAGAGGGGCTAAGCGTCCACTGTTTCCCCTTATCAGGACCTTTTACAACGGCCAGCTTGACTCCTTTTTCCTCCATTGTCACAAACTCCTTTCGTGAACAACCAATCTGTACTCCGACTCAGATTATTGTATTGCTCTTTACAGCCTGCATCCGTAACACCCGGGCCAAACCCGGCACATCACGCGTCACATCAGAAACACATACCGCGCCAGCAGAGCCAGAGCGACCAGGTGAAGTCCCCAGTGAACTTCCTCACCCCGTCCGGTAACCAGTTTCAGCCCACTGTAGGCGATAAAACCGACGGCTATACCTTCCGTTATGCTCACGGTGAAAGGCATAAAAACCAGTGTCAGGAAGGCCGGTATGAGCTCCGTGGGATCATCCCAGTCAAGGTCCCTGATGCTCGTTATCATCATGGCACCGACAGCAATCAGTGCCGGGGCGATCACCGGATACAGCCCGGATCCCTCCCCACCGGCCTCACTGGCCACTATACCCAGGAAGGGATAGAACAGGATCGCTCCCAGGAAACAGGCGGCCGTCACAAGATTCGCCAGTCCGGTCCGCGCACCCGCCTGCACCCCGGCGGCGCTCTCCACATAGCTCGTAATAGTGCTCGTGCCCAGCACGGAACCCACCACCGTGCCGGCCGAATCGCTGAACAGTGCGGCACGCGCCCCCGGCAACTTTCCATCCTCCATCAGTCCCGCCCGCTCGCTCACACCAACCAGAGTTCCGACCGTATCGAACACATCAAGGAAAAGAAACGTCAGGATCACCGTAACCGGGCCTCCAGCGGCCAGAAAGCCGGCCACCCCACCGGACTCTCCCCCGCCCGAAAACAGTCCCCGGAAATCAAGGGCAAAAAACGTCTGCCCACCACCAAGATCAGAATAGGAGGAGAGCTGATGGTAATCCAGCAGGTCGTATCCCAGCGCCGTGGAGAGACATCCCACCACGGCGGTCAGGATGATTCCTATGAGAATGGCCCCTCGGACCTTGAGAGCCATCATCATCAGGGTCACGGCCAACCCAAATACGGCCAGAAGTGTGTACGGATCATGGATATCCCCGAACTTCACCAGCACCCCCGGAGCGTCCACCACAAGCCCGGCATACTCCATCCCTATCAGGGTCAGCAAAAGCCCGATACCACCGGCAATTGCATGTTTCAGACTGTCCGGAATAATTTCCATTATTTTGGCTCTGAAGCCAAAAGCTGACAGTACCAGAAAAACACAGCCGCCGATAAACACGGCCGTCAGCCCCTGCTGCCAGCTGTAACCCATCCCCAGACATACGGTATAGGTAAAAAACACATTATGCCCCATTGCCGGCGCGAGCGCTATGGGATAATTCGCCAGGAACCCCATCAGAACGCAGGCAAAAGCGCTCCCCACGCATGTGGCTATCAGGATGCCTCCCGGCGGAAACGGATTACCCTGGGTGCCGGCCTCCGCGAGCATCGCGGGCTGGACGAAAATGATGTAGGACAGCGCCATAAACGTCGTGATTCCACCCAGAATTTCCCGTCGGACGGTGGTCTCTCGCTCGTCCAGCTCGAAAACCCGATTCACGATACCCATGGCTTCATGGTCCTCCTTTCCATAACTGTCCGTGTATCTCCTCCAGCATCCTCACAAGACGCCGGCGCACGAACCGCGATTGCCCCACGATTCCCATCTCCCCCCCGGAATATGCCGTGAAATATCTCCCAAAACCCATCGGCCGTCCCGATACGGATACAGCGCATTCCTCCGCACGTCCAAGAATCCTGTCAAGCTCGTTCATCACCCGCACCCGGAGCACCGCCTGTGCAGTATCATTGTCCGCGCTGCTCTCAAGGCGTTCCACGTCCCTTTTCGTCGCATTGAACACGGAAACCTCCTCCCGGGCGTCACGGATCATATGCCAGAGCACAAGCTCCTCATCGGCCAGGTCGGGCTGGACATCACAATGGATCAGAACCCCGCGCATCCCCGCCCATGTGGCCGCCCAGAAAGCACGGCGCAATGCTGCTTCGGCCTCCCGCCAACCCAGGTCCCGCAGATCAACACGCCAGAGAATATCCTCCATGGATATCCCCATCTCCCCCAGTCCGCCGCGCTCCTCCGGACTGTCCTCGGGCAGGTGCGTCGCAAATCCAAAATCCGCATCAAGCTCCGCCCATACCGACTCTTTCCCAAAGCTTGACGCCCAGTCCGCCCATAGAACGGGGGCAAACGCCGACCCCGGAAGTGTCGGTGCGTCCGGTGTGTCCGCCGTATCATAAAACACCCAGTACAGGTCGCTCCTCCCGGCATCGTCCTGCCCCTGTCCCTCCAGCTCAGGCAACCCCCCACGACCCGGCTGACCAAGGGCGAGCGGCCGGCCGCCCGCCGCCTCTTGCAACTCGACGACCTTCCCGGCCCCGGACAATCCGGTCACGAAACCAGATGCACCCGCTTCTTGTCCCCTGCGCAGCAGTTGTGCGGACAGCCTATCCGGACGACACCAGACCTCGAATGGACCGAGATCACCGACCTCCACAGGAGATATCTCCACCTCCAGCGGCACCATCAGACTATCGTTATCTCCCTCCAGATAGATCCCGGCACTATAGCGTCCGGGCTCCAGTCCCGAGGTATCCACCGTGAGTGCAAAACCGGCAGCCTCCCCCTCATCGATTTGCGTTTCCGACGCCGAATCAAGCACAGCCAGGTCGTCCTCCTCCCGAACCGCCCGTGCATAACCGGCCGACGCGGGCAGCGGGGTCCCCTCCTTCTCCTGTCCTCCTTCCCCGGAACCCATATTCATTTCCAGGGACTCTATATCCTCGATGGCCCTTACATCCAGAAACACCGTCTCCTTTTCCCCGGAAACGAGACGGAGACTCAGCGGTTCAGCCACCGAATCCTCCCCTTCTCTATGGGGGCGGAGCAGCACAAATTCCTCGGTTCTTTCTGCAGGCTCATAGGCTCCGGGCCGATCATCCTCCAGCAGATCTCGCCGGACCTCAGATCGTGAAGGCATATCCACATCGGGCATCCGCGCGTCACTGCTGATTCGCAAAAGAAATTTGCCCGCCAGCGTCCCTTCACTGTATACCTCATAAAGAATCCATCCGGCCTCCCGGGGCACATCCTCAATCGTTATCTCACCATCGGCAACCTCTCCGGCCACCACCCTGTCAAATACCAGTGGTTCGCCGGGCTGCTCCTCCGTCCCATCCCTGCGATAAAGCCGGGGAACTACTGAGACCTCCTCGAGGTCCTTTTCCACGGGCATTATGCGAAACCGGCCCTCATAAGCGTCCTCGCCATCATACTCCACCATGGTATCGGCCAGAAATCTGTCATTGACCTCGCTGAGGGCCGAAAACCGGCCGAATGGGATGAGCAGAAGACGCGTTTCGACCGACTCGTGGGGAGCAAGAGGTGAGTAGCTCCACCGCAGCATAAGGTTATCCTCGGGAGTTTTCACAACCCCCGCCCTGGCCGGGCCGTCGTCGGTAAATAGGACCCCCGCCCCACGTCTTGACGAGGAATCCGATACTGCCAGCCAGCGCGGGTGCTCCACGCCATTCACTTCCGGATGCAACTCTCTTATGGCACGTTGTGCGACCGTTATACGGGCAGAGGCCTCGTCGCCAACACAGTAGTATCTGCCCAGTCGGGAATCGTTTGATTCCGGATGCACCAGCATCTGCAGCGCCGGCGCTTCATGCCCCATCTGCCCATGCGAAGAATGGTTCTCGAACCGCACATCCACCTGGATGGCCGGAGATTCATGCAGAAATTCGAACCGTTTCACCACCGTCAGCGCTCCGGCCTCCCCTCTCAGCACAATGACGGTCCGATCCTCGCCCTCATCCCGTTCCACGACCTCATAGTCCGCCCCCGCGGTCTGAAACTCCCCAAGCATGCCGCCATAAGTTTTCTCGTCCCAGCGGGTAATATCCCCCTGAGCCCCGTCCCGCACCTCCAGCAAAGTGATCCGCCCCCCCGCATCCGGTCTGATTACCACTCGGTAATGGCGGCCGGTCACTTCCAGCGGCCCCGTCCCCGCATCCGCCTCTCTGGCCTCCACTGTTAGGCCCTCGTCTCCCTCTGCATGCGCCGACACAAGGGACACTATCAGGCAGAAAACAAACACACAGCCAAATATTTTCATGTTGGATGGGGCCATAGCTTGCAGCCACCCATCAAAGTAATATCTCATCGAAAACCATTGGCCAGCCGATGAATCTCATGCCGTGTGGTTGCTTCAAGAGCCCGCCCCGCCAGATCGCGACAGTCCGAGATCGAGATATTCCGGATAAGATGCCGGATCTGCCCAATAGCATGGAGATTGACGCTGAACTTTTCATATCCGAGGCCCATCAGGATCGGAAGATAGTAGAGATCACTGGCCGTCTCACCGCATACGCTTACCTCAGTGTCACATTCCCGGGCAGTATCGACTATCTGCCGGAGCTGCCGTACTATGGACGGGTAATACGCATCATATATGTCCACCATGCGCTCTGAATTTCGATCGGCCGCCATCGAATACTGCACCAGATCGTTGGTCCCGACCGTGGCAAAATCGCACTCCTCCAGCAGTTCGGGGAGAATGGGGAGACAGGAAGGTACCTCAATCATGATCCCTTTCCGTATCCCTCCCCCGACCTCGCAGCCTTGCTCCTGGAGCTGACTCAGCGCCTCCTCGAAGACCTTATTCGCCTCCGTCACCTCCTCCACGCTGGTGACCATCGGGTAAAGCACATCCACCTTTCCGAACTCGCTGGCCCGCATTATGGCTCTGAGCTGCGGCAGCATAAGATCGGTCTTGTGTTCGAGCATAAGCCGTATCCCCCTGAGCCCGAGAAAAGGGTTTTCCTCGTGGGCCAGCGGAATCGACGGGGGGAATTTATCACCACCAATATCGAGCAAACGCAACACCACCCCCTCCTCCGGAAAGGCTTTCACGGCATCTCTGTACTCTTCGAATATTTCCTGCTCAGGGGGCAGTGTGGAGCGACTGAGGTAATTGAACTCCGTCCGGTAAAGCCCGATTCCATCGGCGGAATTCTCCACCGCCACACTGAGATCACCCGGCCGACCGATATTCCCTCGGATTGTTATAACGCTGTCATCCTCTGTTACCGCAGGTTGAGCGGCCTCGCCCTCGAGCCGTTCGATCCGGAGGTTATATTGCTCGGCCTTATTCCTGTACCTGTCCAGTTCATCCTCCTCCGGTTCGACTATGGCCACCCCCTTCTGACCGTCCACGATCATGGTTTCGCAGCCAACCAATGAATCGGTGAGCCCTTCAAGTCCGGTCACCGCGGGAATACCGAGCGAACGAGCGAGTATGGCCGCGTGCGATGTGTAACCGCCTTTTTCCGTGGCAAAAGCCAGTATGTTCTCCCGGTCCAGATGCACCGTGAGTGAGGGGACGAGGTGACTTGAGACAACCACACAGGGACTGGCGAGCTCGGGCGTAATCTCCCCCTCCACGAAGAGTAGCTTGGCCAGTATCCGGCGCCCGACATCGCGCACGTCCGCGCTCCGCTCCCGGAGGTACTCGTCCTCCAGGGAATCCATCATCTGCTCGAACCGCTCTATCACCTCCGCTACCGCGGCCTCGGCATTGACGTTCTCCTCGATTATCAACTCCTCCGCCTCGGCGATGAAAGTCGGATCCTCGGCCATCGCGGCCTGCGGCCGCAACAGGTCCGCCTCCCGACGGCTCACTTCCTCCTCCAGCCGATCCGCAAGGCCTTCCAGGTCCTCCCGGGCCTCCGAACAGGCGTTGCGCAGGCGCTTCACCTCGGCGTTTAGATCATCCTCCGGCACCGTATGGCGCGGGACCTGAGTTGGGAAATGCGCCACGTCCACCACCCGCGCCCTCCCCACAGCATAGCCCTCGGCCACCGATGTGCCGGTAAACTTCTGGCTCCTGCTCTCCTCGCTCATCCGCCTTCCCTTTCCTCAATCTTTGCCCTCAACGCGGCCGCATGCCAGCTCTCGTTCATGGCAAACTGCTCGAACATCTCCTGAATAGCTTCATTGTCGGTCTCCCTGGCATATTCCCGATACAGGTTTACGGCCGTCTCTTCGTGCTCAAGAGCATCCTCCAGCATCTCTATATCATCCATTTTCCTGCTCCTTCCTTGCTCAAGTCAAAGTGAGAGTATTGTACCGACTACTGCTGCATTTTGCATCCGGATAACGGCACACGTAGCACCCAGTAACCTCAGCCTCCCGGTGAAAAGACGAATCTGCATTTCTGCACCCCAACTGGCCATCATCTATAACCTGAATCCGTGTTCCACAGGTCAGGCCGGGCTCCACCGAATACGATCAGAACAGATCCAAGCCCATCGGATCAAACACACATGTTCTGGCCCACCCGATCCGCCCATCGACTCCCCCCTTTATTCCGCATATTTCACAAACCTCAAACGTTAATTATTCTAAAAGCAACTTCAGCAAA
>JBKHGK010000080.1:0-7612 GCA_046539705.1 Candidatus Brocadiia bacterium
TTAACGCCTCTCATCCCGCCCTGGCCCGTGTTTCCGCCAGTCTGGTTTCCCGCTCCATTTCGTCCAGCTGACGGTCCACTTCCTCAAAATTAACCGCCACCTTCTTGCTGACCCCATCCTCCTGGAGGGAGATGCCATAAAGAGTTTCGGCCGCGCTCATGGTGGTCTTATTATGGGTCACGACCACGAACTGGGTATCGGAGTTATAGTCCTCCAGCATACCCAGAAACCGACCGACGTTCGCTTCATCGAGCGGCGCATCCACCTCATCCAGCAGGCAGAAGGGGCTTGGACGGGCTTTGAAAATACTGAAAAGCAGCGCCACGGCCGACAGGGCTTTTTCCCCTCCACTCAGCAGCGTTATGGAACGAGTTTCCTTCCCCGGCGGACGCACTTTTATCTCGATCCCCGCCTCCAGCACATCATCCGCGTCGTCCTCCAGCATAATATCCCCCGATCCTCCACCAAATAGCTTGCGGATAAGCGTCTGGAAATTTTCCCGGACCGCATTGAACGTATCGAGAAAATTCTCCCGGCTTTTCCGGCTCAGCTCCCGTATGATCTCCAGTTCATGTTGCCGTGCCTGTTCGAGGTCGTCCTGCTGATTCGACAAAAATTCGGCACGCACTTCCAGCTCCTCCTGTTCATCAATGGCGTCCAGATTGGCGCCTCCCATATTCTCCACCTTCCGATGGAGTTCATTCGCCCTGTCTTCTATTTCCTTCCACTCCGTATCCTCCGAGCCCACGATCTCAAGGACTTCTTCCCGCAAACGGGTAGCATCCTCAAGGGATATAAGCTTCACCTCCTCCGCATCCTCCCGGTCATCGCCGGGCTGTTCCGCCCGCTGATACCATTCCGCAACTGTGGGTGTTTCGGGCTCCGGATCGTGATATTCTTCAATCCGCCCTTCCACGTAAAGCGGATTCTCCTCCCAGTGCTCCGGCTGCAGCTCAAGAACCTGCAGGTTGATATCCCACTCCTCCGCGACCCGCTCATAAAGGTTCTCGAGCTTAAGACGACTCTCGTTCTCCTCCATCCGCAGATCCTGCAGTTGTTCCTCGCACCGTTCCCGCCTCCCCTGGATATTATCAACCTCTTCTCGGAGGGAGGATATCTGAGATCGCCGATCCGTCATTTGAGAGGAAATCGTCTCCACCTTTTGCTCCAGATTTTTCTCCTTGTGTTTCAGTTCCTCCCGTTTGGCCGAATTTTGTTCTATAGTTTTCTTCGCCTCCTCGATCTGTTTTTGACCTTCCTTTTTCTCACGACTGATCCGATCAAGAGCAGTCTCGTTTTTCTCGATCCGGTCCTTGAGTCGGTCGGCCAGATTGCGCCGTGATTTCTGCTGTTCCTCAATCCGCCCCAGATTGCTCCGCAGTTCATTCAGTTCCTCGCTCAGCTCCTCCCGCTTCTGCCTCTGACCCTGGAGCCGTTTCTTCATCTGGTCGAGTTCTTCCTGACATTCCGCGCGTTCAGATCCAATTCGGTTCAACTCTTCGCGTTCCCGTTTTTGTTTCTCCTCGGTAGCCTCGAGGTCCTCCCGAAGCGAGACTATTTCGCTTTCAATCACCGTCAGATCCTCGCCCCGCCGTTCAATTTTGCTCTCCAGCACCGATATGTCGCCGCCGGTTTCGTTGAGGGCATCGGAATAATGAGCGCGCCGACACGAAAGGTTGTTGACGCTTTCCTCGATATCGCACACCGATTTCTTCCGCTGCGCACGTTCCTCCTTGAGCTCTTCTATCCGCTGCTCCATCTGTGCGATCTCTTCCTCCAGATCCGCCAGTTCACTGCGTCGGCCGATCATGCTTCCGCTTTCCGGCTCACCGGCCGCCCACGTCCCGCCCGGCACTATACAATCCCCCTGCCGGGTCACTATCCGGGTATCATCATCGATGTCCATTTGCATCAGTTTCATCGCTTCATCGACCGTATCCACCACAAGGCAATCAGCCAGCAGGCAACGCAGATCATAGAGTTCCTCGGACCCACAATCGACCAGATCAGTCAGTTTCTCCGCATTGTTGGCTGCGTCGGGGACCCGAACGGCGTCCCGGCCGGCCATCTGCTCAAGCGGTAGCACCTCGGCACGCCCTTTCTCGCCTTCCCGGAGGATCCGCAGCGCCTCCCGGGCCTGCTCGGGGGACTCCACGGCCACGGCCTGCACCAGGTGCCCCAGGGCCGCCTCCACCGCCAGAGCATCGCGAGTATCGACTTCAAACAGATTCGCCAGAAGTCCCGGACAGCCGCCGAGCATCGAGGCATCCTCCTCCACTCTCTCAAGCAACTCCCGGACCCCGCTCCCCACCCCCTCCGCACGTTCCTGCAGATCCTGCAGGACCTGCTGGCGGCTACGTTTCCCCTGCAGATCCGCCTGTAGGTGGCTTATACGGGCACTCAGTTTTTCCACCCGGTCCTGCTCCCCGGCCAGCTTTGCCCGTTTGTCCTCGAGTTCCGCGCGGATGGAGTTCAGTTTCTTCTCAAACTCCCCTCTCTCCTTTCTGTTCTGCTCGAGTTCCTTTTTCAGCTCATCAAACCGGCTGCTCGTGTCCTCCTTCTTCTGTTTCTGCCGCTGCAGACGGTTGCTGAGAGTCTCCTTTTCCGACCGGAGCATTTTTATCCGGTTCTGAAGCTGCGATTCTTTCTGCATCAGCTCGAACACATTGGATTTTACGGTTTCCACCCGTTCCTCCAGATCCGATCCCTCCTCCCGCATCTGTTTGAGATCCTGAGCCTGTTCGCGGCATTCCTCCCGGCACTTTTCAAGCTTTTCCGCCCCCTTTTCGATCTCAGCCTCTGTCTCCTGAAGTTCGGTCCGCAGTTCCGTCAGATTATCGCTCGCCTCTTCGCGCCGGTTTTCAAGCTCTTCCTGCCTCTGCCGCACCTCGCGGCATCTTTTTTGGTTTATATCTATCTCGCGTTTCAGACTGTATTTTCTCGCCCCTACTTTCGACAGCCGATCCTCGGCCTCCGACAATTTCTCGCGAAGAGATTCCAGTTCGTCCTGCGTGTTCTCAAGCCGCTCCCTGCGCTCCTCCAGATCCTGAGTTACGTTCTTTTTCTGCCCGGCAACCTTTTCGATCTGATCTTCCAGGCTCGTCCTTTTCTCCGTGAGCCGGCGCTTCTTGCGTATTCCCAGTGCAAGTCTCAGGCGTTCCAGTTCATCGGTATACCTCTTATACCTCCTCGCTCTCCTCGCCTGCCGTCGCACACTGCGCAGTTGTCTTTCCAGTTCCTCGACGATGTCGGTCACTCTCTGCAAATTGCTCTTGACCCTGTCGAGTTTGCGCTCGGCCTCCCTTTTTCTCTCCAGGTACTGATTGATTCCGGCCGCTTCTTCCAGAACTTCTCGACGTTCAGAGGAACTGGCCTGGAGAAGACGGTCAACCTGCCCCTGTTCGATGAAACTGTAGGCGCTGACCCCTATGCCGGTATCCATGAGCAGATTGCGGACGTCCTTCAGCCGACACCCTTCCCCATTCATCGAATAATCACTCTCACCCGATCGGTAACACTGACGGGAGATGGTTACCTCCTCGTAATCCACCGGAAGCTGACCATCCGAATTATCGAGGGTCACACGCACCTCGGCGGTTCCCAGAGCAGCGCGCGAACTGCTCCCGTTGAAGATCATATCCGACATCTCGTTCCCGCGCAGTTTTTTGGCACTGCGCTCCCCGAGCACCCACTTAAGGGCATCAACCACGTTGCTCTTCCCGGACCCGTTGGGCCCCACAAGTGCGGTAAACGGCCCGTCAAATGTGAATACCGTCCTGTCGGCAAACGATTTGAAACCTATAAGTTCCAGTTTTTTCAGCTTCATCTGTATAGGCCCCTTTACATTCAGGCGGAACACACGGACTGCCCGCACACTGTATATATCGACACGTGAAAGAGATAGGATAAGGATTCAGAGGGGCTCACTTCGAACCCGGCGGGTATCACATATCCTTCCGCGGGCCCCGCCATGCTCGACCGGGCGCGGCGGCGGCAGGAGGCGAATGGACGATGATGTATATAGCTACCACACAGGAAGTTATAGCAACAGATCAGAAGCAGAACATCCCCTTCCCGGTTGGGAATCATACACAATTGCATGCCGTGGAGATATAAAGGTCAAAAATGCCCCCTGAAAATTATGGAGCGAAAACCCCAAACCACCTCCCCGGTCGTTATATTACCCCCTGCAGCAAAATTCGCCCCGTTCATGGCCGACAATCGCCACGTTTCCTTTTTCCCGATCCGATGCCCCCATCGGTCATCATTCCACACTCAGCCACATTGGCATAAGAGCGGCCGCCTCGCCGTTCTCCAGCATTCTCTGCCCCAGCCTCATATACCCGAAGATCGACTCAGCTCTTCGCGGTAACTCGCGGGCGGACGCGTCGACAATAGAGGGGACCTCAACTCCCGGATCGCGCCCGGACAGCATTACTTTTAGCAGACCCTCGGGTTTTGGGACCCTGACGATCGAGACCGAAGCGTCTTTATCAATGCCCGCCTCCGACCGTGCTTTATTAATCGCATCGTGCAGATCACCGATTTCATCGACGAGCTCACCTTCGAGGGCCTGTTCGCCGGTCAGCGGCCTGCCCTGGATCCACGGCTCAAGCTCCTCCCGCGATCTATCCCGCGCTTCGACCACACGTTCCACAAATATCCGGTATGTCTCCTCGAGGAGTTTTCTCATTTTCTCCCTCTGGGAGCTTGACATTTCATCGACCGAGGAGTAAATCCCCGCATTGTCTCCCCGTTCGAACACATCAACGGTGATGCCGAGCTTGTCCATAAGTCCATCGATCACGATCTTGCCCCCCACCACCCCGATTGAACCGGTCATTGTGCCACTATCCGCCAATATATGGCGCCCGCCCGTGGCGATGTAATATCCGCCCGATGCGGCCACGTCCGAAAGCGACACGATGACGGGCTTTCTTTCATCCGTTCTTTCCAGCTCCCGCCATATCATATCGCTGGCCTCGGCACTGCCGCCCGGACTCTCCACGCGGAGCACAATTGCCTCCACATTGTCCCGTTCGCGTAAAGCTTGGATGTGCTGAATTATTCGCCCTGCATTGATTTCGTGCTCCCCTATAGGGGCCCTATCAGGGTCACCCCGGTATATTGGCCCGACGGCATACAGGACTGCAATCGTGGGGCCCTCGGGGAAACCATCACCGTCCGGAGATGATCCCATACCCAGCAGCCGCCCCATCAACTGTTTCATGCCACTCCCCAGAGGATGTTCCTGGTGTTTCTCCTCCCCGTATCGGCGGACGAGTTTAAAGGGCCCGCCCTCCCGTTTCTGTATTGAACGCAACAACTCATCATGAAACGCCAGATCATCAATCAGGCCACTGTCCTCTGCCTGAGATGCCGAATAAGGGCCTCCATCAATCCAGCTTTTCACCTCGTCCCTGTCTCCATCCCGGCCTTCCGCAATCGCATCCACAAGCTGCCCATACAGAGCATCCAGAATCCCATTGATGGCTTCTGCAAAGTAATCTGACGCGGTCTCCCGGGTCAGCGACTCATCTGCCCCCTTGTATTTTCCCACCTGGATGATGTCGCCTTTCACCCCCACTTCATCAAGGAGGTTTTTGAAAAAAACGACCTCCGCCCGAAGGCCCAATAACATCAGCGAGGCGCTGGGCCGCATAACTATCCGATCAGCCGCAGAGGCCAGATAATATTCCAGATTCCCGCCGGCTTCCAGAAAGCAGATCACCTCCTTGTCGGCGGCTTTGATCCGTTTAATGGCGCTTCGTATCTCCTCGACTTTCGCCCATCCGCAGTCCAATCTCCCCACTCGCACTATCACCCCATCAATATCGCGGTCGGTTCGGGCCCTTTGAAAACGGTCCAGCAGAGAATACACCGTATGAAAATCCGGGCGCACAACGTAAAGCGGCGGTCGTATCTCCTCCACTTGCCCTTCGATCTTAACCTCCCCGTACCGCACGGCGTCGAGGTTCGAATCCTTCGGGCCGATCAGAACCTCTTTGTCCTCCGCCGAAGCGCAGGCAGCCGAAACCGAAAGACACAGAACAAGCAACACCAGGTAATGGGCTCTGCTACTGTAATAACTCATGTTTTCATCGCTCATAAACAAAAGAAAAGGCACACACTCACAGTGGAATGTGTGCCATCAGCCTTTCTCTACTTATACTCAGTTGCCCTGCACACGTCCTTCGACATCCTCCACGGAAGGCGTATTCTTGGACTGACCATAATTCTCCACCATACGGTCATATTCATAATTGCGCGCCGCCTGAAATTTCATCGTTCTTGCGCTCATGTCCCATTCATAAACCATGATAGTCCTCTCCATGGAATCAACCACAAGGAACGGGACATCATCGTCGACGGCCTCAGGGCCCATTACCACGGCGACTTCCTGCGAACTGCTGCTGGACTGAGCGGATGCATCCGGAATCAGGCCGGCCTGACCCAGCACATAACCAACCAAGGCGGCGACCAGAATAACAACTGCGGTTCCCTTCCACTGTTCTTTCATAGTTTAATCTCCCTGTTTGTCAGAAGGCTTGATCCTCCTCTTCATCCGTCATGATAATCCTGGGACGGACCAGGATCATAAGGGTCTCACGGTCAGTTGACTGACCGTCAGCGGTAAACAGCCGTTTCATCAACGGTATTTTACTGAGAATTGGCACTCCTCTTTCCTCTTCCCGCTGCTCATTGGACATGAGTCCGCCGATCGACAAAATACCTCGGTCCGGCACGCTGACAGTCACCTCAGTGGTTTGAGAAAGCTGTTTCGGCAGGGTTATCGTGCGTGTAGTCTCCGTATCGTCGTCATCGTCGTCATCGTCGTCATCGTCATCGTCGTCATCGTCGTCATCCTCTTCCTTCCAGGTGAAGTCCTCAAACTCCGGCGCTCCTGTCATTATCGGTGCGAGCTCCATATGCACGTATCGCCGATCATGGCTGACAATGGGCCTTACATCCAGTGAAATACTCTCAGCAATCTGATCGATTTCCGGTTCATCCTCATCCTCGCCGGTATCCCAGCCGGATACATAGTTTTGAGTGGTTTCCACCAGCAGATATCCCCGCTGTCCATTCATCAAAGTCACGTTGGGACTGGACAAGGTCTTGGCATCGGACCGGCTCTGAACCGCCCGGAAAAAACCCTCCAGTGCCATATCGCTGAATACGTTGAAATCCACGTCAAGTCCCCGGTCCTTGCTGTCACTGAATATAGGTAGCCCCGTATCGAGGGTCGCATCATCCTGGACTTCGTCTTCGCCATCATAATTAGCATCTATAGCCCCCCAGTCAAATCCCACCTCCTGAATAAAGTCCGAACTGACCTGAACAAACCGCGCCTGTACATTCACCTGGATATGCATTGCTTCCCTGAGCTGTCGCAGCAGGGCTTCTATTTCCGAATGGACTTCAGGAGTCTGGATGACTATCATATCCCCGGGGTTACCTCCTCTAAAGTAGGCTCTCCCCTGCCCCTTGTCTTCCTCACCACCATCAAAGTCATCATCGCCACCACCTTCTTCCCCCCAGAGGTCATCGTCGTCATCATCATCGCCGTCAGGACTAACGCCGCCTATCATTTCCCCGCCGGTCCAGCTGT
>JBKHGK010000081.1:0-7610 GCA_046539705.1 Candidatus Brocadiia bacterium
CCAGCCCCCCGTCACCGATCCCCCACCGCCGAGAACAGGAGAATGAACCGCAGCAACATCATAACAGCCATAAAGGCGCCGGCGACGTAGGTCAGGGCTGCGGCGTTCAGCACCCTTCGGGCATCGCGCCGTTCCCGATCCGTGACTATGCCCTCCTCTGTGAGCATAGCCAGCGCACGCTTGCTGGCATTGAACTCCACCGGCAGAGTAACCACCGCGAAAAAAGCCCCCACCGAAAACAGCAGGATCCCGGCCTGGGCGATCAGCCGCGCCACCTCACCCCCACCCCCCGTGAAAAACATGAGCATCAGGCCGACCATGAACACGATCGGGCCCAGATTGCTCCCGAAACTGGCCACGGGCCAGATCCCTTTGCGGAACTTGAGGGGTAAGTAGCCGGTTTTATCCTGCACGGCATGACCCGCCTCATGCGCCGCCACCCCCAGCGCCGCCAGGCTGCGGGAACCGTATACGTCGTTGCTCAGACGCAGCGTGCGGTCCCGCGGATCATAGTGGTCGCTCAACCTGCCCTCCGTCCGCTCAACACTCACACCGGTCAGCCCATTCCGCTCCAGTATCCGACGCGCCGCATCAGCACCGGACATGCCGGAACTGGCCCGACGGTTCGCATACTCCGAAAAGGTGTTCTTCACCTTCGAGCGGGCATACATGGCGAGCAAAAGAGGGGGTATCAGAAGCAGCATAAACGGATCAAACAGAAACGGCATCATATCCCAACTCCTCCATACAGGGTGTTGCTGGCGGAAATTTGTGGCAAGGTTGATGCACTGTGCCGGGCGAATCCCGCACCCTCACCAGTCGCGACATACGTCAGATGGACACCTCCATTATGTAACAACCACCCCCTGCCGTGCAACACACCCTGCCGGGGGGAGCGTCGCCCGGTGCACACTCCCCTCATGGGGTTCCGTGCCCTGACTTCCCCCCTCTTTGTCCCTTCACAATCTCTGCTCTACCCCGCCCCCACAGGATACACATGATTGCGCTTCATATACTGGCGGACACATTCGGGCACGAGGTAGCGGACGGACCTGCCGGCCTCCACGCGGTGACGTATCTCGGTTGCCGAGATTTCCAGCCGGGGTGCATCAATAACAGAGCCCGCAATTCTCTCCGTCACCAGATCGCCGAAGGCCCGGCGCAGCTCATCGAGATCGGAGAGGTCATAGCCGGGGCGCCTGAATCCGATGACGTCGACCTCGCGCACGAGCTCATCGGCATGCCACCAGTTGGGCAGATCCAGCACGCTGTCGGCCCCCAGTATGAGAGACAGTTCGGCGCCTTCCCCCATCCGACCTCTGAGCTCTCTGACGGTGGTGAGGGTGTAGGAGGGCCCATCCCGATCCAGTTCCACCGGGGACACGGCAAAGGCGGGGTTGGGTTCGGTGGCGCGCCGCAGCATTTCCATCCTGTGGACATCCGGGGCAATCTTTCGCTGCGATTTATGGGGAGGTCGACGTGCGGGGATGAACAGCACCCGGTCGAGGCCGGCCACCTCCCGGACACGTTCGGCCAGCACCAGGTGGGCCATGTGCACCGGATTGAAGCTTCCGCCGAATAGTCCTGTTGTCTTCATGATGGCCTGTCCGTCGCCTCGGCGGCGACGGCCTTCAGAGTTTGCAGCAGTCCGGGAATGGAGTCGAGCGGCAGCATGGTGGCCGGATCCGAGAGCCCCTGTTCGGGGGCGGGGTGGGTTTCAAGGAACACCCCATCGGCCCCCGCCGCCACGGCGGCGCGGGCCAGCAGCGGAGCGAGCTCCCGGTCCCCGCCGCTCTTCTCGCCCCGTCCACCGGGCCGTTGAGTGCTGTGGGTGGCATCGAAAATCACCGGATATCCCAGAGACCTCATGATCTGGTGTCCACGAAAATCCACCACGAGGTTCCCATAACCGAAGAAAGTGCCCCGTTCACACAGCATGATGCGGCTGTTGCCCTGAGCAGCAATTTTCTCGGCCACATGTTGCATATCCTCCGGCGCCATAAACTGACCTTTTTTCACATGGACGGGCAGCCCCGTAGCTCCCGCACTAACCACCAGATCGGTCTGCCTGCAGAGGAAAGCGGGTATCTGGAGTATGTCCACCGCATCCGCAACCGTTTTCACCTGCGCCGGGAGATGAATATCGGTCAGCACCGGCACCCCGCACTCGCGCCGCACCTCCTCCAGAATTCTGAGACCCTCCTCCAGCCCCGGGCCCCGGTAGGAGGAGATACTCGTTCTGTTCGCCTTGTCAAAGGATGCCTTGAACACATAAGGCAGTTCCAGCTCCCGGCACGCGCGCGCCATCTGGTTGGCCACCTTCAGACACAGCTCCCGGCCTTCAATTGAACAGGGGCCCGCGATAACAAGCAGCGGATGCCCCTCACCAGCGGTCACCGATCGCGTTAGGTTGACTTCTCTCATTGTTCTCTCTTTCCCGGTTCTGACTCCATGGCTACCCGCATTTCTCCCGACCTGAAAGAAACATCATAAACGGCTGTTCCTGGTCCCTGCGCCCTGCGGCGAACCACAGCAGTGCTACACCCCGGAGAAAAGCGATTTACCCGGAGCACTTCACGCCCTTCTCGTAATGAACCCGCCCCAGCACTCCGCACGGGCCCGGACAAAGCATAGCAGACCGGTTGACACCCGTCAAACTTTCTGATACGCTTTTCCAGTGCGCTGCATGATATCAGGAGCCTCTACAGGTCGGGTTGTACCGATAAATTGCCGGAACTCTCTACACCATCGCCAGAATGAGAGTACAAGGTCCCGTCCTGGTGGCGTTGCGCAAAGGCCGGGCCAATAGCCCGCATCCGTGAGAGGCCGGATAAATTACCCTTACCCAACACACTTTTTAGCTGCTGACCATGGCCCAGACCACAACAACGGAGACGCTGCAGGAGATGATCGATGGTCCTCTGAGCCGGGGCGAATTCCCGGAACTGGTGGATCTCATTTATGGTTCCTACCGAACGGTGGACGAAGCCCACCACAGCCTGGATGACCTGGTGGAGGAAGCCGAGCAGGCAAGCGGAGATGAACGGAGACAACTCAGGGAGAAGGCCGGTATACTGGCCTCTGCTCTGGGGGATTATCCGGAGGCGGTCGAGCAGCTCGAACCGATCGCCGATCGTCCCGAGGCCTCCCACTTTCTTGGCCGGGCCTATATGGAGCTGCGGCAAATGGACAGTGCCGAGGAGGCGCTCCAGCGCGGGAGGCAGGGGGATGATGATTTTGAAACGGATATGTTGCTGGTTGACATTTACTGTCATCAGCGCAATCCCGAACCCGCCCGGGAGCTCTGCGAGCAGTATGAGGGGACCCATGGAGGTGGCAGCCGCTGGCTCTACGCGATGGGACGGGTCCTGGAGACGGAGGGCCGGTACGGGGAGGCGATGGAGCACTATGAGAACGCAATTGATCTGGACCCGGAGAACCGCCGGGCCCTATTCCGACTGGCTCTGAACTGTGACCTGAATGGTGAGGATGAGCGCGCCATCGAGCTGTATCGCGAGTGCGCTTCGCTTGAACCCACCTTCCTGGGAGCCCTGATGAATCTGGGGGTTCTGTACGAGGACCAGCAGGAATTCGAAAAGGCCGCCGAGTGTTACCGGCGTGTGCTGGCCATCGACCCCACCCATCAGCAGGCGCGCATGTATGTCAAAGATGCCGAGGCGTCCGTCGGAATGTATACCACCGAGGAACAGCGACGCATCGAGGCCCAGCGGGAAAAGGCAAAAGACCGTCCGGTCTCCGATTTCGACCTCAGCACCCGGAGCGAACACGTGCTGGAGGAACTGGACGTGACCACTCTCGGCGAGCTGGCGGAGCTGAACGAAGACCAGCTGATGGAAATTGACAACTTCGGCGAGTCCAGCCTGACGGAGATAAAACAGGTCCTGGCCCGGCACAACCTCAGCCTGAGTGACGAGACATCCGCGGACGCGGAGGTTGCGGATTCGGGACTCTCCGACGTGCAGAGGGAAAGTTCCTTTGAAGGTCTTGACACCCCGGTTGAGGACCTGGAGCTGTCGACCCGATGCAATCAGGCCATGGAAAAACTGGAGGTCGACACGGTGGGAGATCTGATAGAGATCAGCGAGGACGAACTGCTGGATTTACCGAACTTTGGCCGTACGAGCGTATCCGAGATAAAAACCAAACTGGCCGAGATGGGGCTCGGGCTACGTGAGGAGTAACTGACTGTATGATTGACTTCGTGGAAGGGAAGCTCGCCTCAAAATCCCCGGAGGCGGTAACTGTCAACGTGGGGGGCGTGGGGCTGCATGCGCTGGTCCCCATGTCGACCTACGCGGAGATGCCCGCCCCGGGAGAATCCGCGAAATTGCTCACCTACCTCTACGTCCGCGAGGACCAGCTCACACTCTATGGCTTTGCCACAGAGCAGGAGCGCTCGCTGTTCACCCGCCTTCTGGATGTCAACCGCATCGGCCCCTCGGTGGCGATGAAGGTGCTGAGCAGCTGCCCCGTTGACGATTTTCGCCGACTCGTATCGTCGGGAGACGTTAAATCACTCGCATCCATGGTTAAGGGCGTGGGGAAGAAGACCGCCCGCCGGCTGATACTGGAACTCGAGGGGGAACTGGCGGACAGCGAGGAGGACGCAGAAGCACCTATCTCCAGCCCCGAGGCGGCGACCGCCGTCAAAGCGCTTGTGGAACTGGGGGTCGATGTGGGAGAAGCCCGCTCGCGGGTCCGCGACAAGATCAAGGAACTCGGACAGGATACCGATTCGTCCACGCTGGTCAGCGCCGTTATGCAGGAATAAGGGGCAGATCCCGGAGATCGGCCATAAGCGCTGACCGCCACGACAGAACTACATGGAGAGACAATGCCCCAGGACGAGGATCACATGAGCGAGGAAGCGGTTTATTCCGGGCTTCCGCAGGAAGAGGACAGAGTGGTGGAACCTTCGCTCCGCCCGGAGAATTTCGCCGGATTCGTGGGGCAGGGAGACGTGGTGGAGAACCTGAAAACCTGGATCGGCGGGGCCAGGCAGCGCGACGAGACCCTTGACCACGTCCTGCTGAGCGGCCCCCCTGGCCTTGGTAAAACCACCCTGGCCTATATACTCGCCAACGAGATGGACTCCTCGATCAGGTCCACTTCCGGCCCCGCCCTGGCCAAACCCCGTGACCTCGTGGGGATACTCACCAACCTTCAGAGGGGCGATATGCTGTTCATCGACGAGGTGCACCGCATGGATGCACGGGTGGAGGAGTACCTGTATACCGCCATGGAAGACTACGAAATCTCCATCATAATCGACCCCGGGCCGCACAGCCGATCGGTGACGCTTCCCCTGAAACGATTCACGCTGATCGGAGCAACCACCAGAGAGGGGCTGCTGAGCGCTCCCCTGCGATCCCGCTTCCAGATTGCCGAACGCCTCGATTACTATCCGGCCGAGGAGCTCAAACGAATAATCCTGGCCAGCGCCTCGCGCCTTGAGCTGCAGGTGGAGGAGGACGCCGCCATGCAGATGGCCGCCTGCGCACGCGGAACGCCCCGAGTGGCCAATCGTTACCTGCGGCGCATACGCGACGTCGCCCATGCCCGAGGACAGGATGTTATCACGAGGGAAGTCGCCGAAGAGGGGCTGGATATGCTCGGAGTCGATGAAAACGGCCTGTGCGAGATGGACAGACGTATACTCCGGGCGGTGGCTCAGAACGGAGGCCGGCCCATAGGACTCAAAACGCTCTCGGTGGTGGTCGGGGAACAGGAAGACACCATCGAGGAGGTCTATGAACCGTATCTGATACGGCGGGGATTCCTGGAAAAAACGCCGAGGGGACGCCTGCTGACCCCGCGGGGGCTGGATTATCTGGGACTGGAACCGGGGGAAGTCCCGCAGGAGGATGGCCAGAAGGACCTGTTCTGACACATTCCTCCGGCCGTGTCAAGGGTGCCGGCACTGCGGCCGCAACGGGATGAGAGGTATCGGAGCCCGGCCCGAGCGGTGGTTCTTTATTATCCCACGTGAAATGCGGGTTAGAGGGGGTCGGTGAAGGGCGAACGTTCGAATCGGCAGGGCTCCTCCGTCACCCGGGGATCTTCTTCCTCGTGCAACACGTCCATCAATCGGGCCGATAGTTCCTCCTTAACCGCCTGATAGTCCGGGTCATCGGCAAGATTGTTCATGTGGTCCGGATCTTCATTCAAATCGTACAGCTCTTCCTCGGGGCGTTTTCCAAATCCCAGCTGGTACTGTTCCCGGAAGGCATCCTCTCCCCGGTGATAAATCATCCAGGCCTTGGTGGGGCTCGCGTCAAGGTCGCCGTATGCTACAAACGTATCTTCCCGGAGAGTTTCGTATGGTGGTGGTTCCACCGACGGATCATCCAGCCCCTCCGGGTCGCCCATCGGCCACCGGTCCGGGGCGAAATTGCGCACATACAGATAGTCGTGGGTCCGTATCGCCCGCTGAGGGTAGGGCCGATTCCCGTCCCGTGCTTCGGCCACATGGCGTTCACGGCCGGTCACAACCCAGGTCCTGTCCGGGTCCACCTGCCCCTGTTCCTCCGTCTCAAGCAGCGGCATCAGGCTCTCACCGGTCATGCTTTCGGGCTGATCCACTCCTGCGGCCTCGAGGAAGGTCGGAGCGAGATCCTTGATGTTAACCTGATCCTCCAGCACCCTGCCAGCGGGAATTTCGCCCGGCCATCGGGCGGCAAGCGCCACTTCGGTGCCTATATCGTAGAGGTTGCATTTACCCCGGGGCATACCCGGGATCCCATGATCCCCGCTCACCACAACCAGCGTATTGTCCAGCTCACCAATTTCCTCCAGCTTATTCAGCAGGATACCCAGTCCCTGATCAAACGCCATGCATTCTCCCAGGTAATCCGCAAAATCCTCGCGGACCTCCGGTACATCCGGGAGAAAATCCGGCAGCTTCCCCTCCAGATCATCCGGCTCGATCCCCCAGAGCGCCTTACCTGATCCCTGCTCCCACTTCCGATGGGTATTGGTGGGCCCCCACCAGAAACAGAAAGGTGCCCCATCCGGCCTGTCATCCAGGAATCGGTCGAAGCTCTCATGGATTTCCTCAAACACCTTCTCCTTCGCCCCCTCCACCCCGTGTTCATCCACCAGAGACGTGGCCGTCTGCGAAAAACACGCAAACCAGTTGCGGTCCTCATACCGGTTGCGCTCTCCACCCATACCCGCATTGACCGGCGTTCCCGGAGCCCAGACTTTATAGCTGTATCCCACATGATACCCGGCGTCCTCCAGCAGCAGCGGGAAGGTGGGGATAGACTCATCCCACACCGCGCCCTGCAAAATGGCGCCCCGACCGGTCTGCCAGAAATAACGCCCGCTCAGCACCGAACTTCGGCAGGGGGTGCATGACGGGGCGGGGACGTGAGCGCTGGCGAACACTGCCCCCTCCCTGGCAACCCGGTCAAAATTCGGCGTATCCAGATGCGAATTCGGGGTTCCCTCCCCGTCAATCTCGGCGTATTTGCTGGCATACCGTCCCCAGTCATCACCAAACGCAAACAGAATATTCGGTCGTGAATCGTCCGACATATGTAATCTCCAGTTCTCGGGATTCGCTAATAATCCGGTAGTGTTCGGCT